>NZ_JAMQOL010000017.1:0-193842 GCF_023717965.1 Paractinoplanes hotanensis
TGGTGCCGCCGGTGGATCCACGTCACGCGCTGCCGGTCCTGGGCTCGATGACTCTGTTTCGCCTGGTGTTCCGTCCGGTGGCTCCGCCACGGAGGCGGCTGCTTCTGTCGGTTCAGGGTTTGATGGCTCCGCTTCGGATGACGGTGCCTCCGGCGGTTTCGCGTCAAGCGCGGCTGCTTCTGTCGGTTCTGGGGCTGATGGCTCTGCTTCGTCTGGTGGTGCCGCCGGTGGATCCACGTCACGCGCTGCCGGTCCTGGGCTCGATGACTCTGTTTCGCCTGGTGTTCCGTCCGATGGCTCCGCCACGGAGGCGGCTGCTTCTGTCGGTTCAGGGTTTGATGGCTCTCCTTCGTCCGACGTTGCCTCCGGTGGCTCGACGTCGGGCGCTTCGGGTTCTGGGGCCGGGGGCTGCGCTCCTGAAGGCGACGGGTCTGCCGGCTCCGCAGCGGGAGCCGGTTTCGCAGATGCTGCGGCCGATGGGTCCGGCTCAGCTGGTGTTGCGCCGGGCTCTGGTGGTGACGGCTCTGCCTCGGGAAGTCCTGTGGATGGTGATTCCGCTCCTGGCGGTGGGGTCACGGCGTCCGGGAATTCGGCCTCTGTTCGTTCGGAAGCAGGACGGGAGAAACGATGACACTTTCCGGGAAGGTCGCTGTGGTCACGGGAAGCGGGCGAGGGCTGGGCTTGGGCTACGCCCGGGCGCTGGCTGACGCGGGGGCCGCGGTGGTGGTGAACGACATCGAACCGGAGGCTGTGGAGAACGCGGTCGGCGCGATTGTGGCCGGTGGGGGACGGGCGACCGGGGTTGTCGCCGCGGTGGGAGAGACGGCGACTGCCGAGTTGCTTGTGGATACCGCGGTGCGGGAGTTCGGGCGGCTCGATGTGATGGTCACCAACGCCGGGATCCTGCGGGACCGGGTGCTGTGGAAGATGAGCGACGACGACTTCGACGCTGTGGTCAAAGTGCACCTGCGCGGCACGTTCACCTGTGGACGGGCGGCCGCTGTCCACATGCGGGAACGCGGGGAGGGCGGCCGGCTGATTCTGGTCTCGTCACCGGCGGGGCAGCGGGGGAACTTCGGCCAGACCAACTACGCCGCCGCGAAGGCCGGGATCGCGGCGATGGCCCGTACCTGGGCGCTGGAACTGGCGCGGGCCGGCATCACCGCGAACGCGATCGTTCCGGTCGCCGTCACCGAGATGACCAAGACCATTCCCGCGTTCGCCCCGGTGATCGAGGAGGCCGAACGCACGGGGACGCCCCTGCCCTCCTGGTTGCGCCGCGACGAGGGCATGGGCACGGTCGACGACGTCACCGGGCTGATCGTGTTCCTGGCGTCGGACGCCGCGAAGGACGTCACCGGCCAGGCGATCGGCATCGGCGGCGATCGGCTGTCCCTGTGGTCCCATCCGCACGAGAAGACGGTTGCGTTCGCCGACGGCGGCTGGACCAGCGAGGCGATCGCCGCGGCCTGGGCCGGCAGCATCGGCGCGGAACCGGAGACGTACGGGATTCCCGCCCCCACCCTGCCCCCGGCGACCTGAGTGAACGTCGGCGAGCTGGTGGCCATCGACGTCCACACCCACTGCGAGGTCGGCCGGGACGGGCACGGGTCGCTGAGCCCGGAGCTGCTGGGCGCCTCCGCCGCGTACTTCGGATCGGGTGGCCCGAGGCAGCCGACGGTCGACGAGACCGCGGCCTACTACCGGGAACGCCGGATGGCCGCGGTCATTTTCACGGTCGACGCCGAGCACGCCACCGGCCATCGGCGCATCCCCAACGAGGAGGTGGCGGACGCCTGCGCCACACACGACGACGTGCTGATCCCGTTCGCCTCGATCGACCCGCACCGCGGCCGGGCCGGGGTGCGGGAGGCCCGCAGGTTGGTGCGGGACCACGGCGTACGGGGATTCAAGTTCCACCCCAGCCTGCAGGGCTTCGCACCGGACGACCGGATGGCGTATCCGCTTTACGAGGCGATCGAGGAACTCGGCGTACCGGCGCTTTTCCACACCGGGCAGACCGGAATCGGCGCGGGCGTGCCCGGTGGCGGCGGCGTCCGGCTGCGCTACTCGAACCCGATGCTGGTCGACGACGTGGCCGTGGACTTCCCCGGGCTGACGATCATCCTGGCGCACCCGTCGTTCCCGTGGCAGGACGAGGCCCTCGCGGTCGCCACCCACAAGCCGCTCGTGCACATCGATTTGTCCGGCTGGTCCCCGAAGTACTTCCCGCCCCAACTGGTCCGCTACGCCAACACGCTGCTGAAGGACAAGGTGATGTTCGGCTCGGACTATCCGGTGCTGACCCCGGACCGCTGGCTGGCCGACTTCGCCGCACTGGACATCAAGCCCGACGTACGCCCCAGAATCTTGAAGGACAACGCGGCCCGGCTCCTCGGGCTGACCGACGACGGCGCTCGCTGACGGCCACGGCGCACCGACGAGAAGGAGACACCACATGATCACTGTCAACGGACTGGACGGCTTGAAGGCGCTGGTCGGGCAGGAGCTCGGCCCCAGCTCGTGGCTGGAGATCACCCAGGACAGGGTGAACGCGTTCGCCCAGGCCACCGACGACCACCAGTGGATCCACGTAGATGTCGAGCGCGCCGCCCAGGGCCCGTTCGGCGGGACGATCGCCCACGGCTACCTGACGTTGTCGCTGGTCATCCCGTTCTTCTCGGAGCTACTGGCGGTCGACGGCATCAAGATGGGCGTCAACTACGGCCTCGACAAGGTGCGTTTCCCGAGCCCGGTCCGCGTCGGCTCCAAGATCCGCCTGGCGGCCACGGTGGACGAGGTCGAGCAGGTGGCTCGCAGCTGCGTCCAGATGTCGCTGACGTTCATCGTCCAGATCGACGGCGTCGACAAGCCCGCCTGCGTGGCCCACCCGATATACCGCTACTACGCATGACGTCCGCCGCTGCTCCCGGCGTGGTTGTGGGGCGGGCCAGGCGGGTCACTACTGCGACGGGTGCGAGACCAGCATGACGGCGCGCGACTGCGACGGGTGCGGGGCTGGCGTGCCGGGGCACGAGCGCGACGCGCCGGGCCGGTGTGCCGGGGCACGAGCGCGACAGCTGCCGGATGGGCGTGGCAGGACACGACCGCGACGCTCCGGGTCGGCGCGGCGGGGCACCACTGCGACAGATCCGGGGTCGGCATGGCGGGCACGACCGCGACGGTGCCGGGCGGGTGTGGCGAGGCATGACTGCGACGACCGCCGGGCGGGTGTGGCGGGGCACCACTGTGACGGGTATGGGGTCGACGTGGCCTGGGTGCGACTGCGACATGTGCGGGGCTCACGGGCCTGGTCGGCGAGGCATGAGTGAAGCGGTGTTCTTTGTTGACGGCCGACCGGCGGGATGGGAGGCGGTTTCATGACAATGGCGAATGTGGGGCTGGGGGCCTGGCCGGCGCGACGGGCGGCCATCTCTCCGGGGCGGACTGCGCTGGTCTTCCAGGGCGACCGAATTACGTATGCCGAGCTGCACATGCGGGTGGGCCACGCGGCCGCACGTCTTCGGGCCGCAGGGGTCGGGCCGGGTGACCGGGTCGCCTACCTCGGTCCCAACCATCCCGCGTTCGTCGAGACGATGTTCGCCACACATCGCCTGGGAGCGGTCTTCGTGCCGCTCAACTTCCGGCTGACCGCGCCCGAGATCGATTACATGCTCCTCCACAGCGGCACGTCCGTGCTTGTGTACGGCCCTTCCTGCGCGGAAACCGTCCAATCCTTGTCCACAGCCGTCGTGCTGATGCCACTGAGCGCCATGGCTGGGGACAGCGGGCCGTCTGTGGACGAGAGTGTGGCGACGTCACCGAGTGCCTCGACTATGGGCGGCGGGCCGTCTGCGGACGAGGATGTGGCCGCCCCGGCTGGGGATGGCGGGCCGGCCGTGGACGACGGCGTGGCGACGCCTCTGGGCGCCTCGGCTGGTGATGGCGGGCCCTCTGTGGATGAGGGTGTGGCGGTGTCACTGGCTGGCTCAGCTAGGGGTGGGCCGTCTGTGGATGAGGCTGTGGCGACGTCACCGGGTGTCTCAGCCGTGGGTGACGGGGCGCCTGTGGAGGACGGCGTGGCGATGTCACTGGATGACGCGGCCTTCATTCTCTATACGTCCGGGACCACCGGGCGGCCGAAGGGGGCGGTGCTCACGCACGGGAATGTCGTCTGGAACTGCTTCAACCTTTTGGTGGGGGTGGACGTCGGCGGCGACGAGGTGGGGTTGATCGGGGCGCCGCTGTTTCACGTGGCCGCGCTCAATCAGTGTTTGCTGCCGACGTTTCTCAAGGGTGGCGCCAGCGTGATCATGCCGCGTTGGGAGGTGGACGAGGCTCTGACTCTGATCGCTTCGCAGCGGGTGACCTGGATGTTCGGCGTGTCGGCCATGTTCGCGGCCCTGGCGCGGTCGCCGCGGTGGGTGTCGACTGATCTGTCGTCGGTGCGCAGCGTCATGAGCGGGGGCGCCGCCGTTCCGCCGGCGCTCATCACCGCGTACCAGGAGAGGGGTTTGACCTTCTGCCAGGGCTACGGGCTGACTGAGACCGCGCCTGGGGCGACGTTCTTGGAAGCTCGGGAGAGTTCGGCGCACGTCGGGTCGGCCGGTGTGCCGGTGTTCTTCGCGGACGTCCGTTGTGTGCGACCGGATCTCAGCGACACCGAGGCCGGCGAACCGGGTGAGGTGTGGGTGCGGGGAGCGAACGTGACACCCGGTTACTGGAACGATCCGGCCGCGACGGCGGCCGCGTTCGCTGACGGGGGTTGGTTCCGGTCGGGGGACGTCGCTGTGGTGGATGACGAGGGGCATTTCCACATCGTCGACCGGTTGACGGACATGTACGTCTCGGGCGGCGAGAACGTGTATCCCGCTGAGGTCGAGGCTGTCCTCTTCGAACACCCGGCTGTGGCCGAAGCGGCGGTGGTCGGCGTGCCGGACGAGAAGTGGGGCGAGGTGGGACGGGCGTTCGTCGTGGCCGCTCCGGGCCGAGAGGTCGATCCGGCCGAGGTGCGTGAGTTTCTGGGCGGCCGGCTTGCCCGATACAAGCTCCCGGCCTATTTCGACGTGGTCGAAGACCTGCCTCGCACCGGTTCGAACAAGGTTCGCAAAGCGCCGCTACGAGCCCGGCCGCTGAACACAGGCACGCCCCGCGAGCGGTGATTCGTGCGCGGCGGCGAATGCGGGCACGCCGGGTGAGAGGTGATTCTGTCGGCGGCGGTGGACCGTCGGCAACGGCCTCGGCCGGACGACGGAGCCGGTCTCGGCAACGGTGAACTCGCCGGTGCCGAGGGGCACCAGCAGGGCGTTCGGCAAGTCGGGATCGGCCTCATCGATCAGTACCGCGGCGGCCCCGGCCGCGCCGCCGTTCGTTGAGCGACGGGTGCGGTCCGGCCGCGGGGCGCCGGACCGGCCCGCGGCCCGGGCGGCCGCGCCGCCGTGCCGATTCGGGCGCCAGCGCTCACCATAGCGGCCCCGGATCGACGTAGTCGTGGTCGTCGGGCCGGAGCGCGGCCCGAAGATCGGCGATGGACCTATAGCACGTTGGTTGATCAGGACGATCGCGGCGTCCGCCTCGCGCAGCCAGCGGTAGAGGGTCACGCACCACAAATCGCCGGGGCGGAGCGCGTCCATGTCGACGAGCACCTCGTAGCGGTCCTTCCGTCGATCACTGAGCTGCTCGCGCACGTTCCCCGCGTAATCGTCCCCGCGCGAGCTGTGACTGATGAAGATCCTCAACCGGACTCCCGACATCGGCCATTCTGACAAGGCGTGGTTGCAAGATCACGAGCTGGTCGAAGCCGTATCGTCGCTGAGTGCGATGCTGCGGGCGTACATCCGGCGGCCAAGCTTCCGTGATGGAGGCGCTGAGGCCAGTGGCGAGAAGTGCCGACCCGAGCCGAAGGCGGACCAGCGCGCTCACAGTTAGCTGCGGACTTGGGATCCCACCATTCTCGCCGAGCTGGCGCACGCGGTCAGCGATCGAACCACCAGCAGAAAAAGCCTCAGCCTGACCGAATCTAGCGTCTACGACGCGATCTGCAACGCACTCCAAACAAGCCCCGACTACCGAGGCGAAGTCAAAGTTGCCGTCAACGAATTGCTGCGCATCATCATCCGATTCGTGACAACGAGAACCAATGCCAAGCCAACCTGCGCCCATACCTGTTCGACCCCGAAGCCAAGGAAGATAAAATCCACCTCGACCTCAACGATTTCCTAGCAGGCAGCGAACTCGGATCTCACGTCAGATTCGAGGATCAACACCTCGGTGGCGGCAGAATTGACCTCCGTGTGACCTTCGACGGCTTCTCCATCAACATCGCAATGAAGGTCGACTCAACCAATGTTCCCAAGAGCGACAGAACCGCCTACCTCAAACAAGCGGCCGCCTATCAAGTCGCGGATGTTCGCATCGGATTCCTCATAGCCCTCCGGCACAAAGCATTCGACCCGACCGGACCGCCTCCACACTTAAGTGGGTTGGTCGGCCACACCCCATTCGACATCAGCGGAGATCCTGTTCCTGGACACATCATCGCCGGCCAGCTTCCAGGAAGCCGAACTAAGCCCAACGAAATGTGATAGAACCCTCCGGTTCCGCACGGCGCTGAACGGCCGGGCCAGCGAGGACATGCACGCCGAAGTCGCGTGACGATAAGCAGCGGCTGCAACTCCCGGCCGGGTTGCCCGGTGCTCTCTAAGGGCCGGGGCCGGCTAGTGTCTTTCAGTAAGACTAAGTTACAACGCTGCGAGAGTTGATCCATCCGAGCACGCGTTGAGCCGCCAAGCCATCGTTGAAGGTCGCCAGCGTACGAGGAGTGGCGCTTCCAGTAACCTGCAATGACCACTCTCGCAACTGCATCTCGAAGCTGTGTTCCCATCCGTGGATCTCGCCGGCCACCGGCGCGGAGGTTGCGGACTCTGGCATACGGAAATCCGCCACCTCACCGTTCATTTTGAGGATTCGAAGCTCGGCATTCGTTGACCGATATTCGATCCTTCCGGTCGATCCCGAGATCCTCATCGAAAACGTCGCCCTTCTGGCTATTTTCGAGGCAACGGCCACGAATTCGGCGCCACCCTCGAGGCGGCCCTCCACGGCTGCGAATGTATCGGCCGAGGCGCGGCCGTTTCCTGCTGCACCGGCAGATCGAACGGTGGCGCCGCAGGAGTCAATTACTATCTCTTTGCCGGATATCGCGCGCAGTAGGTCGAAAAGGTGGACCCCGAGGTCGCCGGTCGCCCCTCCCGTTAATCCCTGTTCCGGGCTCTGCCTCCATGCCGCCGGATTGTGAGTCGAACCGCTGCGTCTGCAGAGACTCAGGCGGACGCTCACCATCTCGCCGATGACGCCGGCGCGAATTGCGGACACCGCGGTCCGGACTGCAGGAAGGTAGCGATAGTTGAAGCCGACGCTCGCGACCTGCCCGGCCGACGCAGCATGCTCGACCATGCGTTCGGCGTCAGTGACGCTGGTTGCCATCGGCTTCTCGCAGAGCACAGCCCGCCGAAGCCTGAGCGCCTCACAAGCCAATACGCTGTGAGTATTGTTGGGAGTCGCGATAATGACCGCATCGGCGGCGGACAGAAGAGCATCGAATGACACGAAGTTCCGGCACCCGAAGCGTGCTGCCGCATCTGTGCCGGGAGATCCGGGTAGGTCGTGCAGTCCGACAAGATACGTCCAAGGGATATTGGAAAGGGCTGTCATGTGCGCAACGGCGGCGCGACCGGCTCCGATCACTCCGACGCGCAGGCCCGGTAGTTCAGTCAAGCAAACCTCACACCTAGCAAGTATGGGACGGCCGGCGTTCGCCGTGCACGAGGATATGTACTCGCTACGACTAGAAACGCCGAGCACACTACGAATACACGTCGAAAACCGCCGCAATGACGCGATCCTGTTCGGCCAGCGACATGTGCTGAAAAAGTGGGAGACACAGTTGGCGCGCGCTGAAAAGTTCCGTTCTCGGCAGGCTGACACCGGCGAAAGTGGTTCGCAGCAGAGGAGTGTCCTGTTGATGCGTGAGCACCGGATAGAAGACCGCCGCCTCGACGTTCCATCGCGCGCTCAGAAGTCGCGCAAGCTCATCTCGTCCGGACCTTAGCGCCTGAATCGGGAAGAGGTGCCACGAGCTGGTCGGTGCGAACGCGGGAAGACGTATGGCCCCGGCCTCTTGTAACGGAAAAAGTGCCTCCGTGTACCGTTTTGCCAACAAGGTCCTTCGGAAGTTGTTGAGCGTCAGATGAGGGAACAGGGCAAGGCCTATGGCGGCGTGCATGTTGTCTATGCCGGCATTGAGGCCGAAGGAAACTTGCTTGACATTCTTCCCACCCGGTCGGAAACCGTGATAGCCGATCATACGGCACAGTGCTGCAATGTCGGCGTTTTCGGTGAGTATGGCTCCGGCCTTGCCGCAGAGGCCAAAGTTCTTGTGCGGATTGAAGCTGAGGATCGCCGCGTCCGAGTACACACCGACTCCGGTCACCCCTACGGCCTGGCATGCGTCTTCGACAATCGCGATTCCGTGTTCGCGCGCGACTGCGGCGATCTCCTCCATCCTGGCCAACTCGCCATACAGATGCACCGGAACCACCGCCTTGGTTCGCGGAGTTATTTTGGCGGCAAGATCGGCAGGAGCCAAGGTCGGCCCATCGCCGCAGATATCGGCCAGGACCGGCACGCCGCCGCAAGCAAGGATGGCGTTCTCGGTGGCTGCGAAGCTGTTCGCCGGTATCACGACCTCGTCACCGGGTGTCAGCCCCAACGCCCGCAGCGCGATTACCAGACCGTCGGTTCCGCTGCTGGTTCCGATCGCCCATGGAAGGCCCGAAAAATCCGCCAACGCCTGTTCGAAACGTGCGACGTGAGGTCCCGACGTAAAGTGGCCTTGTAGTGCGATCTGCTGGAAGGCCTCCACTGCGGCACGTTGCTCCGCTTTGGACAGTAGACGTTGCGGATCCTCGAAAGTAACCCTTCCGTTCGGCGTCCGAACCGGGAACAGTTCTTTCTCCAGGATCTCACGCGGCTTCAGTTTGCCAGCTGCGAACACCGCTTTCTCGAGCTCCGCGTTTGCTGGTGTGCGACGCAACACACAGGTGAAGGGCCTTCTGTCCAGCTGGTTCACCAGGAAATGGAGGCTTTGACTGTCACCACTGATGATTGGCGCCGATCGGCCCTCCGGAGCGTCATCGGCCTGTTGGGTGCGGCTCGAATCGCGTTGTTCCTCGGTTGATTCCATGGATGTTGAGCTCCCGCCATGAAGAGCGATCCAGCGATATATGCCGAAGTTCGGTTATGACTGGAACCAGACGATGCATTCCGGGCAGTTCTTGGTGTCGCGCGCTCGGATTACTCCACCGAGGCGGCCGCCTGCCGAAGGCACGACGCCAAAGCCATAACTCCGGAAGAATTCGACTACCTCGTCCGGGTCATAAAGGCGAAAATGCCGTTCTGTGTCGTATTCCGGGTCTAGTACCGTCCATATGCCAGAGCCGTATTTGAAGTGCAGCAGACAGATTCCGCCGGGCTTGACAACGCGAACGATTTCAGGCAGGACGGTGTCGAAGACCTCCTGCCGTTCGAAATGCTGAATTACGGAGTTGCATGTCACGAAGTCGAATTCGCTGTCCCCGAAGGGTATTCCGTCGCGCAGGTCATGGCAGATAAGCCTGCCTGCCAGCGTGGGATGCAGGGCGACGGCGAGCTCCAGGCCCTCAGCGACCGCATCGACACCGATCATGTCGTAACCGGCGGCCACGAATGCCGCGACATCGCGTGCCCCCGGCCCGCATCCCACATCGAGGCCGTGGCGGCCCGGCGCGAGTTCCTGAGTCCGGCGCAACACGTCCCGGTCATGCGTGAGCCGATTGTCGGAGCTGTCGTGGTATTCGGATTGTAGGTATTGGTTGGAGACCTCGCTATATCGTGCGGCATAGGACCGATACCATTCAAAGCCAATTTCGACCATGTCTGGAGTGTAACGCCTAGACATGGTAAGCAGTCAATGCCCTGCCACCGGTGCCCGAAACGGCATCACTCGGCGGCCTCACAATTCGCGCGACAATTTGCCCCGGGCCCAGGCTTGCACCCTTTGAGTCGCGGGCGACCACAACCACTCCGGACCGCGTGATCAACCGCGATCCATGCGATGACCGTGATCCTCTCTTCCTGGGTCACGTCCACCGATGTGGTGTAGGACCTGGTCTTTCTCGATGCATGAAGGCGGCCATCGCAGATCCTTCGGATTGTCTGAGATCTCGAAGGAGAGACCTGCGATGGCCGCAGACCCGAGTTTGAACGTCGCCAGCCTGTTGCGCGAGCATCTTGAATCGGCGAGCCCTGATCTACTGCGGGCGATGGTGAAACCGTCGCCGAGGTGCTGATGTCGGCCGAGGCCGACGCCGTCTGTGCCGCCGAGTACGGCGAACGCAGCGACGAACGGAGCAACTCACGTAACGACTACCGTCACCGCGACTGGGACACCCCCGGCGGCACCGTCGAGCTGGCCATCCCGAAACTACGCACGGGTTCGTACTTACCGGACCGGCTGCAGCACCGCCGCCGCGCCGAACAGGCGCTCGTCGCGGTCGTGGCCACCTCGTATCTGCTGGGCGTCTCGACGCGGCGGGTCGAAAAGCTGGTCGAGCAACTCAGTGTCAAGCAGCTATCCAAGAGCCAGGTATCGGAGATGGCCCGCCACCTCGACGCCCAGGTCGAAGCATTCCGCCACCGGCCGCTGGACGCCGGGCCCTACACCTTCGTCTGGGTCGACGCCCTGGTCATCATAGTCCACGAGGCCGGCCGCACCATCAACGTCCACGCCCTGATCGCGGTCGGTGTCAACGCCGACGGCGGCCGCGAAGTCCTCGGCCTCGAGATCAGCTCGGACGAGGACGGCACGGGCTGGCTCGCTTTCCTGCGCTCGCTGACCGCCCGCGGTCTGTCCGGCGCCTGGCTAATGGTCTCCGACGCCACCGCGGCCTGGTCAGCGCGGCCGGCGCCGCCCTGCCCGGCGCGTCCTGGCAGCGCTGCCGCACCCACTACCTGCGCAACCTGCTCGCCAAAGTCCCGAAGTCCGCGCAGCCGTGGGTCGCCACTGTGGTCCGCACCGCCTTCGACCAGCCCGGCACCGACGAGGTGAAAGCCCAGTTCGCCCGAGTGCTGGACACCATCGCCGACAAGTTCCCCGACGCGGCCGAACACCTCGACAACGCCCGCGACGATCTCCTGGCCTTCACCGCGTTCCCGCGTGAACTCTGGCGCCAGATCTGGCCGAACAATCCCCAGGAGCGGCTGAACAAAGAAGTCCGGCGGCGAACCGACGTCGTCGGGATCTTCCCGAACCGCGCCGCGATCATCCGCCTCGTCGGCGCCGTGCTCGCCGCACAGACCGACGAATGGGTCGAAGGACGCCGCTACATGGGCCTGGCCCTGCTCCGCAAAGCCCGCCTCACACCCATCATCGCCAGCCAAGACACCGAACCCGACCAGCCCGTCGAGATCGCCGCATAGCATCAACCCACACGGGTCGGCCATGGCGGACTCTGACACCATGCCCGCGGACGTGACCCTCTTCCTGCCTGTTCGGCGTGATCGATCTGTCCCCCTCGAAGTGGATTCCTGGTATCGCGGGGTCGGTGCGGACGCGCCGGACTTCTGGGCCGAAGTCGTCTTTCGGCTTGGCACAGCCCCTACCAGCAGAGCTGGCGCCGCGCCTAGGGCCCCGTGCCGAGTGTGGACAGGATGCGGCGGTGGGCTCGGCCTGCCAGCTCGCGGAAAGTCCCAGCACCTGTACGCTCAGCACCTGTACACACCGAGGCCAAGCGCTCAGCCAAGGCCAAGGCGAAGGCCAAGTCGACGTTGGCTTACCGTCACACGAGGGGCAGGCTTCGCAGATCCGCGCCTTCCTCGTCCAACTCGATCATCCACGTTGACGTGCGAATGGTGCATGCTGTGGTAGTGGACGCGATGCGGCCTGATGAACGAACGGCGGCTCGACGACCCGGCACCCCGGTCGGCGGGAGAAACGTCTTGTGAGCGGAGACCGCTGGCCCGCACTGCAGGCATGAACATGCGTCACACGTCATCACCGGTCGAAGCGCCACCTGATGCTTCACGCCTGCCGGGCACACACCCGAAGTGAGCCCTAGAATCTGCCTAGGCATCGCCGTCCACCCAGGGGGTGCAGTTGACGCCATATTTCTTCTTCAGCTACGCCAGGCGCGACGCCGGCCCCCAGCTCGACCGCTTCTACACCGACCTATGTAACGAGATTGCCGGTCTCACCGGCATCAATCCCGACGAAACCGGGTTCCGGGACACGGCGGACATCTCCGTCGGCATGCGATGGCTACAGAGCATCGAGCAGGCACTGACGACTTGTCGATGTTTTGTTCCGAACTACTCGCCGAGCCTTTTCCTCAGTCAGTTCGCAGGCCGTGAATGGTCGGTTTTCAGCCAGCGGGTTAGCGACGCCAGCGGAACCGGCGACACCATAAAACTAGTTTTTCCGGTGGTATGGAGACCGGTGGCGGACCTTCCGCTGGCGGTCGCGGAGTTGCAGTACGGCACGGCGGCCTTCGGTGAGCGTTACCGCGACCTCGGGCTGCTCGAACTGATGAGGATGAGGAAGTTTGAGGACGACTACCAAGCATTTCTGTCGCAGTTCGCCAAGGCGCTCGTCAAGGGCGTTACTGCTAACAACCTCCCGCCGTCCACCGAAAGAATCGATCTGGATACTGTCGAGAACGCCTTCGATAAACTATACAAGCCTGACTTAGCTGCGACTTCGAAACGTTCCAGTAACGAACTCCTCGATTCGTTGGAGTCGCTTTACGAAAAGCGGGCGGAAGTTCGTCTGGAAGGTCGGCAGACCCATGACGTCGATATCGAGATCGCCGCGGTGAAACGCATGCTCAGGCGCGAGCGCCACCTTTCTGAGGGCGACAATATCGGACCGGGTCTACGACTGGTCGCGCGGCTGCGCAGCGGAGGCTTCGGCGAGGTCTGGAAGGCCTACGACAGCAGCCGCAGAGAGTTTGTCGGTGTGAAGTTGCTGCACGCTCAGTTCTCCCGAGATCAAAGTATGATCGATAGGTTCTACCGCGGGGCTCGCGTCATGTCGGGTCTTCGTCACCCTAGTGTCGTGCGCATTCTCGATCCTCGGGGACAACACGAGGGTCGCTATTTCTTCGTCATGGAGTTGCTGCGCGGCGGGGACTTGCGAGAGGCGGTGCTGGACGGGACGCTCACCCGGCCGGATTGTCTCTCAATTCTTGCCGAGGTGGGAAATGCACTCCAGTTCGCGCACGATCGGGGTGTCATACATCGCGACATAAAACCGCAGAATATCATGCTTGACGACGAAGGACGTCCTCGCATTACTGATTTCGATTTGGCGCGGGTAGCGGACAGCACCGGTGGAACGCGTACTGGAGCATTCGGCACCGCAATGTTTGCGGCACCTGAGATCTGGGAGACCGCGAAGGACGCGACTCCTGGTGCGGACATCTATTCGCTTGGAATGACCGTTCTTTTCTGCCTCTACGGACGAGATCTACCGATAGCGGCCTTCCGTCGACCAGATGCTTTTGCCGAACAGGTGGCCAGCGGCGAGCTGCTGAGGGTGGTACGCGGAGCCCTGGCCGAGTCTCCATCCCGTCGCTATATGCGAATAGCGAACTTCGCTGAAGCTCTTCGTGCGACGATCGACCATAGCCGCTCGTCTGCGAACGCGAAGCGAGAGGCAGTCAGGAGTAGAAGCTCGGGTAGTTCCGGTCGGTGGAACCGTGCCTTGAAAGACATCGCAGACAGCGGGCGTTACGGCAGGCTGAGGATCGGTCGGCAACACGGCCTTGTGCCGCTCGGAGCCGACCCGCTTTCAGGCCTGTGGGAATTTCTGTGCGAGGACACCGGACGGCCGCCTCAGAAGCGAAAAGGCCAGCATGTTCTTGATACCGAAGCTGGACTTGTACTCGTCCTCATACCCCGCGGAACGGGTGCCATAGGCGCCCAGCGCTACAAGCAACCCAACCTCGACCACCGAGCACAACCCGAGGAGGGGCCTGTTCATCATGTCAGGATCCAACCGTTCTTCCTATCGAAATTCCAGATGACGCGGGCGCAGTGGCAAAACATCACAGGCAATGACCCGAGCTTCCTCCATCCTGAACTTCCGGTGAGCGATGTGGGTGTCCTGCCGGTCGAGTCGGTCTCATGGCAGACCTGCACTGAGGTCCTCGGCAATGTGGATTTGAGACTTCCGGCGGAATGCGAGTGGGAGTATGCCTGCCGAGCATCCAGCTCATCAGCGTTCTACTTCGGCGACGATGAGCAGGAGTTGGACAGTTTCGCTTGGTTTTCGGGGAACTCGGAGGGCGCGGTGCACCCGGTGGGGCAGTTGTCGCCAAACGCATTCGGGCTTCATGACATGCACGGCAACGTCTGGGAGTGGTGCCGGGACACATGGCATCCAACCTTTTCTGGCGCGCCGACCGATGGAAGCTCGTGGATATCGGATGACAGCAATTGGAAGGTAAATCGAGGCGGCGGATGGCGAAGCGAAGCCAGCCGTTGCAGATCTGCCAGCAGAGACGGTGATCCTTCGGTGAGCCCCGACTGGGACTTGGGTCTGCGGCCGGCCCGGGACGTGGATCTGTAGCGCGAATTGGAGATCGGGTGAGCAGAAGTTCGTTCGATAGGCCGCATCCCGGCGGTGATCGGCCGACCGGCCGCGAACTGGGCTCCGGCGCGGCGGCTTCGCTGATCGAGCAGCAGTTTCCCACGCTGGCTCCAGCCTCGCTCCAAGAATTGGGCGGCGGATGGGACAATGTCACCTTTCTTGTGAACCGACTGTATGTCTTCAAGTTTCCGCGCAGCAGCGCTACGGCTCGCTTTCTGATGACCGAGGGCAGACTTTTACGCCATATCGCACGCGTCGTGCCAGTAGAGGTCCCGAGGTTCGTTGCTCGTGGCCGGCCGACAGCGGGATTCCATTTTCCGTTTCTCGGCTATCGGATGCTTCCGGGGAACCCCGCCTGTGCCATTCCTATGACGATCGGAGCGAGAATTGCGCTGGCTCGTCCCATCGGGAGGTTCCTTGCGGCCCTCCATCGGATACCCGCGGCTCGCGCGAGACGGTGGGGCGCTCCCGATGACAGGATGGGAAGGCTGGATCCCAGCATCCGGATCGCAGAGGCTCACGCGAATTTGGATAAGCTGGTTTCTGTCGGTTTAGTCCGGGACAATTGCTCGTTGCGAAGAGTGATCGATTCCTTGTCCGGAGCGGGGAGAGCGCGCCTCGCTCTGGTGCACGGGGATCTCTACTCGAGACATCTCGTACTCAATTCTCGGTCCGGTCTGACTGCAGTCATCGATTGGGGCGAGACGCATGTCGGTGATCGGGCACTCGACTTGTCGTTGGCATTCTCTTTTCTTCCGCCCGAAGCTAGACCAAAATTGATGAGCTCCTACGGGCAAACTACATCGGAGGAGATTGCGCGTGCCCGCTTCCGTGCCGTTTGGCACACGCTCCACAACCTCGTGTGCGCCGTTCAGGCCAACGACGACGAACTCGCCGCGGAAAGCCTGGTCGCACTCGACTTCTCGGTATCTTGATCGAACTGCTCGGCCGCCGGGCGGTGTCAGATCGAGATCATCAGCGCCACGGGAAATTCCGGGGAATCGGTCCCGGCGGTGTCCAAAGCCTTTCTCATGACCCTCCCGTTCTTCTCCGCGACATACTCATTGCCGTGGTCATCAACCGCAGGGCGGCGTTCAAAGTGTGAGCCCACGAACCGGTAGCCGAGACGTTCGTACAGCGCGGCTGCACGAGGATTGTCGTCGTCGACGGCCAGCTCGGCGAAGACGACACGATTTCGTATCGCTCGAACCTCGGCAGCGGCGATCATCGCTGTACCGATACCGTGACCTTGCCATGCCGGGCAGACCGATGCCATCCAGATCCAGGCCACGCCCGGCTTCCGGACCCAGTCCACACTGACCTTTCCGACTACAAGACCATTGCAGACGGCTACCATGAACGATGCTTCCCGTTGGCCTCTTCGGCATTCTCGCAGCCAAGCATCAGATTGCACCCTAGACGAGGCCCAATCTATCGAACGGACGTCTGCGATAGTTGCGTCCCGGATCGAAACTCCGATGGACATGGCACCTCCACGACATTTAGAAGAGAGCTGATGTCAGTATCTTTCTTCGTCAAGTATACTTTCTCGATAGGGAACGGATCCGAGTCTTTTCTCTCGAATTGCGAGAGGTTTTCGATCATTCGTGGTCGACGGCCTAGCCCAGCTTGGCCGGCCCACGTGAGACGATCCGCGCGAGCAGGTCGACCACGAGCCCTCACCAGCGATTCCCGCCGAGCGAAACGTCTAGTGCATCGTAATTTTGTTGTCTTTACGTGATGTTGGTGTCGTTGGCTGTCCAGGCAGAACTGACGGCTGACCAGGATGCTGAGGTGCGTGCGCTGACCACCAGTGCCGAGGTGTCAGCGGGCGGTCGGTAGCCGGGCGAGGATCGTGTTGTGGCATGCCGAGGGCCGGTTGGTGAACCGGGGATCGTCTCGACCCCGGCCATCGGATGTGGTCCACTATGGATGATCATGTTCATGGTGCGATGATCATGGTTGGAAGGGCTGCTGCCCCACCTCTCGGCCCTCCGGATCCGGCACGTGCGTGCCGAGGGACGCACGGTCTGACTGGAAGCTGACGTTTCGGCTGACGATGCGGGATGCCCGGCCTGCGAGTCGAGGTCGGCCCGAGTGCACAGCCGCTACCAGCGGGTCCTGGCCGACCCGGCGATCGGTGGCCGGCCGGCCCTGCTGCGTGTGCGGGTCCGCAGGTTCTTCTGCGACAACACCGCCTGCCAGCGGCTGACCTTTTGCCGAGCAGGTGCCGGAACTGACGACACCGTATGCCCGCCGCACTCCACTGTTGCGTGGCCCTGGAGAAGATCGCCCTGGCGTTGGGCGGCCGGCCTGGCGCAAGGATGACCCGCATGCTGGCCGTGGAGGTGTCCCGTACGACCATGTTGCGGCTGGCCCGGGCGCTGCCGGTGCCCGAGCCCGGCACGATCACGGTGGTCGGGGTCGACGACTTCGCGTTCCGCAAGGGCAACACCTACGGACAATTATCGTCGACATGGACACCGGCCGACCCGTCGACCTGCTGCCCGATCGTCACGGCGACACCTTCGCCGCCTGGCTGCGCGCTCACCCTGGTGCTCAGGTGATTTGCCGCGGCAGGGCCAGCGGGTACGCCGAAGGCACCCGGCTGGGCGCGCCCGACGCAATCCAGGTCGCCGACCGTTTCCACCTGTTGCAGAACCTCACCAAGGCCGTCGACCGTGTCGTTCGTGCCCACCGCGCCTGCCTCAAGGACCGGCCCGAAGCCGAAGCCGTCGCCCAGCCGCGCCCGTCGACCGAGGGCGAGCCGGGCCACCGAGCCGAGGTGACCCGGCAACGGCACGCCGAGATCCATGCCCTGCACGCCACCGGCGTCGGCGCCACCGCGATCAGCCGGGCGTTGAACCTCGACGGCAAGACGGTGCGCCGCTACCTGCGCGCGGCGACCGCGGATGAACTGCTCACCGAGACCGTCCCCCGGCCGAAAGATCTCGACGAGCACACCGCTTACCTCGTCTTCCGGTGGGAACAGGGCTGCACCAACGCGGTCCGGCTGACCACCGAACTACGCGACCGCGGCTACCGCGGCAGCGCCCGCACGGTGCGTCGACTGCTGCAGACCTGGCGCGACGGCACAGTCAAACCGACCGCCGTGACCGCGGTCGCGCCGAAACCACGGCAGGTGACCGGGTGGATCATTCGCCCCGGCCGGCGACCGTACTGAAGACGAGCAGTCCGGCCTGAACCGCATCCTCGAGCGCTGTGACAGCCTGCGCACCGTTGACCGGCTGGTCAGTGACTTCGCCGGTATGCTGCGCCACTTCCAGGGCCAGCATCCGGACACCTGGATCGCCCAGGCCAAGCAGAGCGGCATCGCGCATCTGGCTGGCTTCGCCGCCGGCCTGATCAAGGACTACGACGCCGTCCGCAACGGCCTCACCCTGCCCTACAGCAGCGGCGCTGTCGAAGGGAAACGTTTGTCGATTGAAGGCGATCAAAAGACAGATGTACGGCCGTGCGAACTTCGACTTCCTCCGGCTCCGCGTCGTCCTCGACGAATAGCCGTCACGCCGCAGGTTCGGCGGAATCACCAACTTCGTGCCAGAGCCACTTCGTCTTGACCGTTGACACGGATGAAGAAGGACATCGCCGCACTGGCCGGGGTGTCGCGTCCGACGGTGGACCTGTGGCTGGCCCGGTATGTGGCCGAGGGCGGGGCGGAACTGTTCGCCGCGAAGCCCTCGCGGGCAGGTGAGCGCGGACGTCGGCTCGCGGGTGCTGGCGCTGACCCACACCACGCCGCCGGCGGAGACGGGATTTGTCGCACTGGTCGACCCGGACTATGGCCGACTACGTCACCCGCACCCCCGGCGCGAGCGTGTCGCATCACTGGGTGGCAAACCTATGGCGCGAGCACGGGCTCAAACCGCAGAAGCAGGGCACCTTCAAGCTGAGTAGGGACCCGCAGTTCGCCGACAAGGTCGTCGACTCGTCGGGCTCTATCTGGACCCGCCCGGCGGCGCGGTCGTGCTCAGCCTCGACGAGAAGACCCGGATCCATGCCTTGGACCGCGCTCAGCCGCTGCTGCCGATCGAGTTCGACCGCAGCGAGCAGCGCACCCACGACTATGTGCGGCACGGCACCACCAACCTGTTCGCCGCCCTCAATGTCGGCACCGGCGAAATCGCCTGCGACTGCGCGCCCAGCCGTAACGGCCCGCGTTTCTGGCCTTCCTGAAGAAGGCCGTCGCCCGTACGCCGGCCGCGAGATGCATGTCGTGCTGGACAACCTGTCCACCCACACCACCTCCGACGTCCGGGTCTGGCTCGACGCCAATCCGAGCGCCCACTTCCACTTCACCCCGAAAGGCTGCAGCTGGCTCACCAGATCGAGACCTGGTTCGGCATCATCACCCGCCAGGCCGTCCGCCGCGGCACCTTCGCCTCCGTGCAGGTCTTCGTCCGGGCCATCCGGGCCTACACAACGCCTGGAACACCAATCCCCGGCCGTTCCAATGCACCGCGACCACCGATGAGATCCTCGCCAAAGTCCGGCTCACCCAGATAGACATCAAGAAACTTTACAACTCTGCAACATTAGAACACGTGTTCTGGACCTTGCCGGGAATTTGCCGGCAACCCTCCGCGGGTTGCCATGTGACTAGACCCAAAGACCCCTAGTGGATCGCTGTTTAATCCCTAGGAGTTGACCGGCAAGTCGCTACGTCAGTTCGTAGTTGTTAGCGATCTTGGAGCGGTTTGGACTTGCAATTTTCGACGTGGTCGACGACCTGCCTCGCACCGGCTCGAACAAGGTTCGCAAAGCGCCGCTACGAGCCCGGCCGCTGAGCACAGGCACGCCCGGAGAACGGTAACCGGGGGGCTGCTGCTGAACGTGGCCGCGCACAACGAGCGGTGACTCGCACGCCGGGTGGTGGACACGGGCACGCCCGGCGAACGGTTACTCGTTCGCCGGGCGCTCCGGCCGACGCCTTGCCGAGCGGCGGCGCGTCTGGGGACCCTCGCCGGGCGGCGGCGTGGCTCTTCTGGTGGGTGCCGGAACAGCGGGGGAGCGGTGGGGTCAGCCGACCCGCTCGATGACGGCGCGGCGGATGAGGAACTTGCCGGGCTCGCGGACCTGTTCGAAGGCGGCGTTGTTGAGCAGGATGCAGCTGCCCGAGGTGGTCTCTACCTTGACGGTGGTGCTCTTGTTGTTGTCGAGGTTGGTGACCTTCAGGGTGGTGCCGATCGGGAACGTGCCGCTGGAGGCGAACGGGGCGCCGGCCTCGCCGGAGAGCGTCACGGTCGAGCCCTTGCAGACGACCTCGCCCGCGCCGCTCCCAGCGTCGCCGGCCGGAGGATTGGCGGCCGGCGGGTTGGCCGCGGGCGGGTTGGCCGCGGGCGGGTTGGCCGCGGGCGGGTTGGCGGCCGGGGGCTTCGTCGCCTGGTTGCCGGCGGGGGCGGCGGCGCCGGGGACCTCGCCGGCCACGTCGGCGTTGCAGCCGGCCACCGCGCGGCGCTGGTTGATCAGGTCGACCACCGCCTGGCGATTCGCGATCCGGGCCTCGGACTGGGCGTCGGGCGCCGAGCGCTGGCCCGCGATGAACTGCAGGTTCTGGCGCAGGGCCTGGTCGAGGCCTACGCAGTTCTCGCCCGCGCTGCTCATGCCGGTGCTGACGGCGAACGCGCCACCCGCCAGCGCCAGCGCCGAAGCTCCCAGGACGACCTTGCGCGTCGTCGAGGTCATCTTGCGCTGCCGGGTCCGATACATCGTGAAGCTCCTTCGCCGTCGGGTGCTGCTTGGTGCAGCACCGACAACTACGACCCTGGTCGGGCCGGCAGATGAGGGCTCTACCTTAAAGATCCTTAAATCGGGGACGGCGGTCGATGCGCAGGTCGCGTTCGAGTTCGGCGATCATCGTGCGGAGGTCGTCGAGGCGCTGGCTGACCAGGATGCGGTCGATGTCGTCGGGTACGCCGTCCTCGTCCTCGTCGGCGCCCAGGCTTTCGGTCATCTCCAGGCGGCGGGCCGAGCAGGACCGCGTTGGCCCCGATCATCACGACGATGGTCACCTCGAACGCGCGCGAGTCGACGATCCGGGAACAGCGGCGGGCCACACGCGTGAGGTCGAACATCGCGACAGCCTACGAAGAACGACCTCCGGCCGAGGGCCGGGGCGGCCGGGGCGGCTGGGCGGTGGGCCCGCCGGTCAGCGGCGGTGAGGAGGCTCGTCGCGGACGGGCCGCATGATCATCGTGGCGTCGTTGTCGGGGTTGTGGCGCGGCTCGCGCACGGACCGCAGGACCGTGGTGGCGTCGTGGTCGCGCCGGCCGAGCAGACCGTTGAGACCCACGTCGGACGCGTCCGAGCGGCGGTCGCGGATCACCGGGAGCACCATGGTGGCGTCGGCGTCGGGGGGCCCGAGGCGATTGGACCGCAGGCGCTGCCAGACGAAGTAACCGATGCCGATCACCACACCGGCGATGACGATCTTCTGGAAGACGCCGGCGTAGCCCTCGACGCGGTGCCAGTTCTCGCCGAGGATGTAGCCCGCCGTCACGAACAGCGTGTTCCAGATGAAGCTGCCGAGCGTGGTGAGCACGGTGAACTTCCAGAAGCTCATCCGTTCGACGCCGGCCGGCAGCGAGATGAAACTGCGGAACAGCGGCACCATGCGCCCGAAGAACACCGCCTTGGTGCCGTGCTTGGCGAACCATTCCTCGCAGCGGTCGAAATCCTGCACCTTGACCAGCGGGATCAGCCCGACCAACCGGCGGGTGCGCTCACGGCCGAGCAGGGCGCCGGCCCAATAGACGATGATCGCGCCGACGACCGAGCCCAGCGTGGTCCAGAAGAGGGCCTCGGGCAGGCTGAACACGCCCCGGCTGGCCGAGAAGCCGGCCAGCGGCAGCACCAGCTCGCTCGGGATCGGCGGGAACAGGTTGTCGAGGCCGACGATCAGGGCCGCGCCCACGCCACCGAGCGATTCCATGAGGCCGACGGCCCACCCGGTCAGCCCGCCGGACGTCTCGGGGGCGGCTTGAGCGAGGACGGACACGAAAACTCCTCGAGCAGGTTCGACGGCAGGACCCCCAGCAGTATCGGCGGCCGCCCTGAGAATTGCCTGTCAGCCCGGGCGGCTCACAGAGGGTGTGCTGTGCGTCTCTCGGTGTCATAGGTGCGGGCGGCCACGAACAAGCCGGACATCGGGGGCACCGCGGTCAGCAACTGCAGGGCGGCTGCTTGTGACGACGGTGGCACGCGCAGGGCCAGGCTGAGGTGTGGAACGAACTCTTCCGGCGAAGGCCAGCCGCCCACCGACGACCATACCGCCTCGTGCAAAGCCCGCAAGCAGGGCGACGGCTCGACCGCCCACACCAGCGCGCGGCCCAGAAGGCGCACCTCGGTGAGCGTCGCTGCGATCGGGAGCGGCAACGGCGGCGGCTCTTCACCCCCAGGACCAGCGCCTGCCGCCGTAGAGCTCGTCGATGCGCTGATCGCTCTCGACCTCGACCACCTCGGCGCCGGGGAAGCGGGGGAGCGCGGCCGCCGCCGGCTCGGCGTAGATGGGGCGGATCTCGGGCAGGTCAGCAGTCATGTCACGCCAAGATTAGGTCAGCGGCGGGGCTCCCAGCGGAACAGACGCGCGGCGAGGGCCACGGCCACCACGACCCAGGCCAGGGTGGGCGCCAGCAGGATCACCGAGGCGCTGCCGTTCCAGGCGTCGACGACCATCTCGGTGGCCGCGCCGCCCGGCAGCAGCCGCTTGAGCAGGGTGAGCTCCTCGGTGCCGCTGATGCCGACCCAGCTGGCCACGGCGATGACCCCGAGGCTGACCGGCAGGGTCGTCACCTGGGCGTGCTCGGGCGAGTTGGTGAGCCCGGCCGTGGCCAGGGCCAGCCCGACCATCATGGCCACGATGGCCAGGGCGGCCAGCGCCAGCAGGGCGATGCTGCCGGGCCTGCCGCTCACCGCGCCGAACACGGTCAGAATCGCGGCGATCTGGACGACGGCGAGCACAGTGACGGGCAGCAGCAGCCCGCCCAGGATGCTCTTGTCATCGGCCGCGGTGGAGCGCAGCCGCTTGAGGAACAGGTTCTGCCGGCGTGAGGCCAGGGTGGTCACCGCGGTCGTGTAGAGGCCGAACGCCCCGATGGTGAACATGATGATCGCCGCGATGTAGCCGAGGCTGCCGAGCGTGGCGAACCCCTCGCGGCGGTAGATGAAGAACGCGCTGACCACCACCGGCATGATGAGGCTGGTGACCAGCACGAGACGGTTGCGGAAGATCTGGATGAGCTCGCTGCGAGCGATGGCGAACATGAGGGCCCCCTAGGCTTCGATGGCGCGGAAGACGTCGTCCAGGCTGGTCGGCCCGGCGGACAGGTCGCGGAGCTCGACGCCGTTGTCCTGGGCCCAGCCGAGCAGCAGGTGCAGGTCCTTCTGCAGCTCGAAGGTCTCGACGACCACGGCGTTTCCGTCGACCGACGAGGCAAGCGGCAGCGCCGGACCGTCCGGGAGCGCGAACCGGATGTGCGAGGGCAGCGCGCGGGTCAGTTCGCTGACCGTGCCCTGCCGGCGGAAGACGCCCTGGTGCATGAGACCGATCCGGTCGGCGCGCTGCTGCGCCTCCTCCAGATAGTGCGTGGTCAGCACGATGGTGGAGCCGTTCTCGCGGAGCCGGTCGACCGAATCCCACAGGGCGTCGCGGGACTGGATGTCGAGACCCGTGGTCGGCTCGTCCAGGAAGATCAGCTCGGGGGTGCCGTAGACGGCGGTGGCGAAGTCCAGGCGGCGCTTCTCACCGCCGGAGAGCTGCGAGACCACGGTGCCGGCCTTGCGGGTCAGCCCGACGACGTCGAGCACCCGGCCGTCGTCGTCCGTGCGACCGGTGAGCCGGCCGATCAGGCGCACCGACTCCCGTACGGTGAGATCGGGGGAGAAACCGCTCTCCTGGAGCATGATGCCCATCCGGGGACGCACGGCCTTCCGGTCGCGCGGGCTGTGGCCGAAGACGCGCACGGTGCCCGAGGTCGGCTCCCGGTGCCCCTCGACCGTCTCCAGGGCCGAGGTCTTTCCGGCTCCGTTCGTGCCGAGCAGTGCGTACAGTTCCCCCGGGCGCACCTCGAACGACAGATCCTTCACGGCGTGGAAGTCGCCGTACTTGAGGTTCAGCTTCTCGACTTCGATGACTGGCGTGGACATGACTCGATCACACCAGCGGATCGGCGCGCCGGTCAGTGCCGCCGTGTCACGACCCCGTATGACGTGGTGTCACTGTGCGGCGCCCTCGAAGGTCCGAATACTGGGGGTGTGAACTCCCACGCGCTGCAGCTCACCGAGGCCACCCAGGGCCGGCTGCGGCGACTGAACCTGGCCACCGCGCTGCCGCCCATCATCCTCGCGGCCGTGGTCGTGGTGATGGTCGACCTGCAGGTCTGGTGGCACGCCTTCATCCTGGCGCCGGGCGCGGTGGCGGCGGTGGTCGCGTTCGAGCGATGGACGGCCAACGACGTCGGCCGGGTCGCGGTCCCGTGCCTGATCATCGGCGCCGTGGTGTGGCCCCTGGGGGCGCTCGTGATCGACAGCCCGAACGCGTGGTGGGGGGTCGCGAGCGTGGGGTCGCTCGCCATCCCGCGGCTGCCCCGCCTGCGGTACGCGGCGGGCGTCGCGCTGGTCGGCTACGTCGGCGCCGTCGGGGCGCTGCGGCTGCTGATCGAGCCCGGCGACGTGCAGAAGTACCTCCTGATCCCGGTCGGCGTCACCGCGCTGATCATGGCGCTGTCGTACGTCGGCGAGCGGTTCTACGACATCGTCCAGGAGCTCGAGATGTCCAAACAGCGCGAGGCCGAGCTGGCCGTCATCCGTGAACGCGTCCGGTTCGCCGGCGACCTGCACGACATCCAGGGGCACACGCTGCATGTGGTCAAGCTGAAGGCGGCGCTGGCACAGAAGCTGGTCAGAGCCGATCCGGACCGGGCCGAGGAAGAGCTGCGCGAGATCAACCTGCTGGTGAGCGACACCATCAAACAGACCAAGGACCTGGCGTACGGCCAACGCCGGCTGAACCTGACGGCCGAGCTCGAGAACGCCAAGAACCTGTTCGAAGCGGCCGGCATCGCGGTCCGGATCACCCGCGAGGCCGAGGCGGACGCCCGCACCGCCGAGCTGCTCGGCCAGGTGCTGCGGGAGACGACGACCAACATCCTGCGCCACGCCCAGGCCACCCGGGTGCGGATGACGCTCTCCGCGGACGGCATCACGATCGTCAACGACGGGGCCCGGGGCGAGACGCTGCCCGAGCTGCGCGGGCTGTCCACGCTGCGGCGCCGGGTGGCCGAGGAGGGCGGCGAGCTGACGGTCTCGCTGCGGGAAGGGGAGTTCGTGACGGCGGCGGTGTTCCGATGACGACCGTGGTGCTGGCCGACGACGAGGCGTTGCTGCGCAAGGCCCTGGCCGCCCTGCTGCCGCTCGAGGGCGACATCACGGTGCTGGCCGAGGCGTTCGACGGCGCTTCCGCCGTACGGGAAACGCTCGCCCACTCGCCCGATGTGCTCGTCATCGACCTGGAGATGCCCGGGGTGGACGGGCTGGGCGCGGTCGCCGAGATTCGCCGCAGCCGGCCCGAGCAGGTGATTCTCATGCTGACCCGGCACGCACGTCCCGGCGTGCTGCGCAAGGCCTTGAAGCTGGGGGTGCAGGGCTTCGTCAGCAAGGCGGCCGAGCCCGCCCACATCACGTCGGTGATCGCCACGCTGCACGAGGGCCGGCGCTGGATCGACCCGGATGTCTCCGCGCTCGCCGTCATCGACGACTCCCCGCTCACCGAGCGCGAGGCCGACGTGCTGCGGGTGACCCGCGACGGTTACTCGGTCGCTGAGATCGCCGCCCGGCTGCATCTGGCTCCGGGCACCGTACGCAACTACCTGTCCAACGCCATGCGGAAGACCCAGACGCAGACCCGCCACGACGCGGCCCGCTACGCCCGCGAGCACGACTGGCTCTGAGTTCGTCCTACGAGGGGAAGACCATGTTGATCGTCGAAGACCTGATGCTGCTGCTGCTCGACGACGAGACCGGCACTCCAGCCGCCGCCGGCACGCTCCCTTACACGCTCGGCGGCGCTGTGCTCGTCGAGTTGGCGCTGCTCGGGCGCATCGAGACCGACGGCAGGAAGGTGCACGCCGTGGGGGACGGGCCCCTGCCCGACCCGCTGCTGCAGGACGCGTACGACAAGGTGGCCGAGAAGCCCCGCGGCGCGCAGACTCTGCTGCTCACGATCGGCTCGTCCCTGTGGGACCCGGTGATCGACCGGCTGCTCGAGCGGGGCCTGATCCGGCGTGAGAAGAAGCGCGTGCTCGGCCTGTTCCGGATGACGCAGCTGCCCGCGGCCGAGCACGAGCACGAGGCCGCCGTGCGCGCCAAGATCCGCGCCGTCCTGGTCGACGGCGCGGAACCCGACGCGCGGACCGCCGCGTTGACCGCGTTGCTCTCGGCGAGCGGCGCCCTGCCGATGCTGCGACCCCAGCTGGCCTGGTCGACCCCCGTCATCGAGCGTGCCAAGGCGCTCGAGCAGGGCAACTGGGGTGCGGACGCGGTGAACACGGCGGTCGTCCGGACCGCGGCGGCGATCGCTGCCTCCACCGCGGTCGTAGCCGTCACGGTCGTGACCAATCCGTCGTGATCAGTAGCCGACCGGCTGGCCCTGCCGGAACATGACGCACTTGGCCGTGCCCGCGCCGACCTGGGCGCCGAACTGGTCGAAGACGGCCACGGTCAGCCCGTTGTCGGAATACCAGGGCGTGGCCGTGCTCGTACCGGTGTGGACGTAGCCGACATCGGTCGCGGTCTTGGCGGTGGACGTGACCCGTACATCGCCGGTGCGCTTGAACTCGACCTTGACTGCCTGCGCCGGCGCGCCGAGGAAGAGAGAGCAGGCCGTCACGGGCTGGTGAGGCGCAGCAGGACGGCGCTCTGGCCGGGGCCGTACTTGGCGGAGTAGAGCGCCATCACCCGCTCGCGGGTCTCGATGGCGGCGTCGGCCAGGACGTAGCGCTGGTGGCCGTCGCTCACCAGGTGATCGGGGTGGAACGCGTACGGGAGGGCGGCCGGGTGGACGTCCACCCAGTGCTCGCCGTCGTGCAGCACGTAGCGCAGGTCGTGCTCGACGGTCTCGTCGCCGATCGTGAACCGCAGCGGCATGCGGTAGTGCTCGGGGATCTCACGCAGCCCCGGGGCGTTCCAGCGGGTTGTGAACGCCTCGAGCGCGAGCCCGCCGACGTCGCCGCGCACCCGCACCTCACGCTGCAGGTTCTCGCTCATCCGGCGGTCGCGGAAGAGGCCGTACGAGAGCCAGTCGTCGACCCGGTAGAAGGCGTGCGCCGGGCCGACCGGGCTGATCCGCACCTGGAACAGCGGCCGGTGCCGCTCGGGCAGCTCGTGCCGGAACTCGTCCAGCCGCTCGATGTTCTGCCGCATCAGCGCCAGCGCGTCGGTCGGCGCCACCTGCCGGGCGCGCTCGGCGGCGTCGGACGAGGACGGGTCGGTCAGCAGGATGCGGAAGCGCACCCCGCGGTCGAGGGCGGCCCGGACGGCGGCGGTGAAGTCCGCCTCGTACGCGGGCTCGAGCAGCCCCGTCCAGTGCTTCCAGATGTCGACCTGGTCGTTCGCGCGATCGATGAGCCGGATCACCTCGCGGTAGTCGAGCCGGTTGCGCCACCGGACGGCGTTGCGGTTGAGCGAGAGCACCAGCGGCTGCAACACCAGCACCGCCAGGACCAGATCGAACAGGTTGGCGCCGATGTTGATCCGCAGCTCGTCGCCGAAGCCTTCGTTGTGCCGCAGGGGATAGAGCAGCAGGAAGCTGCCGAGTAGCAGCACGGCCCCGATGCCGACGTACACGTACGAGAGCCGTCGCATGCCCCACATGGTGGCAGCCAGCCACAACCGTCGATTTCCGGGGCGCGTGATCCACCCGACGCGGCCTAACCTCGGGCGGCCGGTTGCCGATGCGGAAGGGGACGTGAACCGCGCTCGCCCGAGAGGTTATGGATGACCACCGATACCCAAGCACGCCCGGCGCAACCGCCCGGGGCGTCGCCGGCCTCGACCGAGCGCTGGTGGGCGCTGGTCGTCCTCGCCATGGCCCAGCTGATGGTCGTGCTGGACGCCACCATCGTGAACATCGCGCTGCCCACCGCCCAGGCCGACCTGGCGTTCTCGGACGCCGACCGGCAGTGGGTCGTGACCGGCTACGCGCTCGCCTTCGGCAGCCTGCTGCTGCTCGGCGGCCGCCTGTCCGACTTCTTCGGCCGCAAGCGGATGTTCCTCATCGGCCTGGTCGGATTCGCCCTGGCCTCGGCTCTGGGCGGCGCCGCCGACGGCCTCGAGATGCTGATCGTCGCGCGGGCCCTCCAAGGCGCGTTCGGCGCGGCCCTGGCCCCGGCTGCCCTCTCGCTGCTCTCCACGACCTTCACCGAGCCCGCCGAGCGCGGCAAGGCCTTCGGCATCTTCGGCGCCATCTCGGGCGCCGGCGGCGCGGTCGGCCTGCTGCTGGGCGGGGTTCTCACCGAGTACGCCTCGTGGCGCTGGTGCCTCTACGTCAACCTGGTCATCGCGGCCGTCGCCGTGGCCGGCGCGCTGACCAAGCTGTCGGACGAGCCGGTCCGCAACCGCGCCCGCATCGACATCCCCGGCGTGATCACCGCTGTCGTGGGTCTGGTCGGCCTGGTCTTCGGCCTCGGCAAGGCGGAGACCGACGGCTGGACGTCGGCCGTCACGCTGGTGCCGATCATCGGGGGCGTCGTCGTGCTGATCGCCTTCGTGCTGATCGAGCTGCGGGTGCCGCATCCGCTGCTGCCGCTGCGCGTCGTGCTCGACCGCAACCGCGGTGGCTCGTACGCGGCCATCGGCATCGCCGGCGCCGGGATGTTCGGCATCTTCCTGTTCCTCACGTACTACCTGGTCGGGAACCTCGGGTTCACGCCGGTGCAGACCGGCCTGGCGTTCCTGCCGATGCTCGGCGCCATCATGCTCTCGGCCACCACGGCCGGTTCGATGCTCACGCCGCGGGTCGGTCCCCGTCCGCTGGTCCCGGTCGGCGCGCTGATCGCCTCGGCCGGCATGGTCTTCCTGACCCGGCTCGACCTCGATTCGACGTACGCCTCGGGCGTGCTCCCCGGCCTGCTGATCATCGGTCTCGGTCTGGGTCTGGTCTTCGCCCCCACGCAGAACGCGGCCACCAGCGGTGTCGAGCACGGGGACGCCGGCGTCGCCTCCGCGATGATCAACACGGTCCAGCAGATCGGCGGTTCGATCGGCACAGCCCTGCTCAGCTCGTTCGCCGCGACCGCGGCCACGAACTACGCGACCTCGCACGCCCGCTCGCCCCAGGTCGCCCTCGAGGCGTCGCTGGCCAGCTACCACACGGTCTTCTGGTGGTCGGCCGGCCTGTTCCTGGCCTGCGCTGTCGTCTCGGCCCTGCTGTTCCGCACGGGCCCGCTGGACGTCGACCCGGACGCCCCGCGCGCCATGGCTCACTGAGGTTCGTACCGGAACGCCCCGGCCACCACGACGGTGGCCGGGGCGTCCGTGTTTCCCGGCACTATCGAGTGGCGATGTGAGTACTCTCAGCTAGGCGTGGTAATAATGTCCGTCGATGGACGGGGATGCGAAGTGGCAGCGATGGCGGCGCGGGATCTTCGCCGATTCCGCGGGGGAACCCGGGTTCGGGGCTCTTCTCGAGGCCGCGCGGCGCGAGCCCAAAGTGGTCGAGCGCATGCTGCGGGCAGGGCTGGCCGAGGGGGACTCGGTGGCCGCGCAGTCGTTCACCGCGCTGGCCGCGGCCGGTCTGGCGCCGGCCGACGCCGTCAGCATCCTGCGGACGGCGCTGATCCGCGCGCAGGATGAGTTCCGCATCCGGGTGGCCGAGGGGCTCTATGCGCTGACGCGCGATCCCGGCTGGGCCACGCCGGTCGCGGGCGTGCTGGCGGGCGCGCAGGCCGAGTCCGTACGCCTGGAGGCCGCGATCGCCCTGGGCCGCTTCCCGCCCACCACGGCGTCGGTGCGCGCCATGGTCGCCGGCGTGCAGGATCAGGAATACCTGGTGCGTTACCACGCCGCCAACGCGCTGCTGCGCTGGGCGGGCGACCGCCGCCCGGTCGACGACGTGCCCGCCCTCCTCGACATGATCACCGGCCCGGCCGAGGCCGGCTGGCGGGCCGCCGCCGACGAGCTGACCTCAAGACTCCGCGGCTGAGGTCGTCCCACGCTGCCGCGGGGGGCCGAGTCCCTTGGCGGCGCGCCACTGGATGTGCTCGGACGAGAGGGCGTTCTCGGCCTGGTCGACGAACCGCGGCCAGTCGTCCTCGGTGACGGTGTCGAGCTCGTCGGCGATGAGCCCGAGCTGGTGGGCCGTCCGAGCGTAGGCGCGCTGGTTGTCGCCGTAGCTGCGCGCCTGCATCCAGGCCGCGAGCCCGGCGGCGGCTGCGCTGAAGACGCCCAGCAGGTCGATGTCGAGCAGGCCGAACGCCTTGAACGCGGCGCCCACGACACCGGCGAACTCGAGCGTGATGGCGATCCCCGTGAAGGTGTTCTTCCGCTGCTCGTTGACGTCGGCCTTCCGGGCGTGCCAGAGGCGCTGCTCCTCGATCCGGCCGTCGCGGTAGTCCTGCCGCCGCTGGGTGAACGGCCTGCCGCGCAGCTCCCGCATCCGGTCGGTGATCTGTTTGGTCGGTGTCCCCACCCGCGGGGCCGGCAGCTTCTCCAGCTCGATTCCCTCGGCCAGTTGGGACCGGAAAGCCCGGTCGGCCGCCTCGGCGGTCAGGCTCCGCGGGAACGGGTTGCCGCCCGCGACGTATCGCCAGGTCAGCGTCTTGATGAACTCGCTCGCGGTGCGGCCGTCGTACCAGTGCCGCGCCGGGTCGGTCGCCTGCAGATAAGCGCTCGTGCCCAGCGCGACCACGAACGACAGGAGGCCGAGCAGCCCGAACAGGTCGAGGGAGCCCGCCTCGATCGACCCGGCGCCGCCGACCGCGGCCGCGAACAGGGCGAACAGTCGCAGCCGGGTCGCCCGGACGAACCGGTGCTGGCCGGCCAGGCTGTCGGCGTCAGCGGGGTAGTACAGGGCGGGATAGTCGATCTCGAAGCTCAAGTGGCTGTCCTCCTGACCTGCATCGTGGTGGCACTGTCCACAACGGGCAAGCCCCGATCGGGGGAACGGCCGTCGATCCCGCGGACCGTCCTCGTTGACCGAATGTGGATGACGAGGAGCACGAACACAGCATCGGGCCGGGCACGACCTTCGCGCTGATCGCGGGTCTGATCGTCTTTTACGGGCTGTTCATCGCGGTGGCACTGGCCCGAGCGTAGCTTGCATCCACCTTTGTGGATGCGAAGTGCGGCTCCGCGTGGTACTCCGAGAGGAGCGCTCAGCGAGGAGGCGGTCATGTCGGTGTCACCACAGAGGTTCGGCCGGGGATCGGGTGTCTTCCGGCGCAAGCCCGTCGACGAGGTCACCGACGAGCAGGGCACCGATCTCGACCGTCGGCGGCATCATCGGCGCGGGCATATTCGCGCTGGCCGGGGCGGTGGCCAACGAGACGGCCGGGCCCGCCGTGCTCGCCTTCGTGGTGGTGTGCATCGCGATCATCGTGCTGCGCTACCGGCGGCCCGACATCCCGCGCACCTTCCGGCTGCCGCTGATGCCGGTCATCCCGGCCATCGGCGTGATCTTCTCGATCTGGCTGATCACGTTCCTCGACCCGGTGACGTGGTTGCGCTTCGCAGCCTGGTTCCTGCTGGGCCTGCTCCTGTACTGGTTCTACGGCCGCCACCACTCCCAGCTGAACGACCGCTGACCGGGTCCGGTCCTGTGCTGATTGTGCGGGGTGCTCGACGGCGCTCGGGCGGTCATCCCGGGCTTCCCCTGGCGGCTGACATCACCGACCGGGTGGTCCGGCCGCGGGCCCGCCTGGCTGCCTGACGCCCGCGCCGTCAGGGCGCGAGACGCTCGGCGACCGTCCACAGGTCGGGCTGCCGCTCCGCCTCGACGACACAGCGGGCGAACAACCACTGCCGTACCCGGTCGGGGTCCAGTCCGAGCAGGTTCGCCATCCGGCCGGCGAATCCGCCCGGGTCGGCGGCCAGGCGGTCGGGGAAGTTGAGCATGTGCTGGATCGGATCGTAGGCGGGGTCACCGACGTACGGCTTGGGGTCGACGACCAGCCACGGCTCGCGCTCGGCCCGCAGCACGTTGCCGGGGTGCAAGTCGGTGCAGAGCAGCACCTCACGATCGGCGCTGCCGGCCAGACCCAGCCACAGCTCCAGGCCGGCCCGGGCCAGGCCGGGATCGGGCAGCTTCTCGGGCGCGACGCTCTTTCCCCACGCCTGGGTCATCGACTGCAGCGGACGGAACCCGCTTCCCGGCGGCGGCGTCATCCACAGGCGGGGCAGCAACTTCGCCACCACCTCGTCCCGCTCCACCGGCGGCAGGGACGCGGTCAGCGTGGTCCCGGGCCGGCACGCTTCCAGCAGCAACGCGTCGGTCGGCCCGAAGCGCTCCGCGCGATACACCCGTACGGCGCCCTGCCCGTCCCAGACCCGCAGCCCGGCCGCCTCGTCCCGGGCCTCGTAGTGCGCCCAGCCGACCTTGAGCACCCGCCCGTCCGTCGTCGGCGCCACCCACGAGGCCGTGCCGCCGGGCTGATAGGGCCGCGCGACCTCGACCTCCCAGCGCTCGCAGAGCCCGGCCACCACCTCGGGCAACTCGCCGGCCCACCGGTCGAACGGCTCGTCCTTCCCGATGGTCGTCACCAGGTTGGCCGGCATCTCGAATTCGGTCATGCCCCGTATGGTGCCGAGGCGCACCCCGATCGTGCGACCGCGATTCCTACGAGCGCCGTGTGCCGCACGGCGGGGCCGCGCGGCACAGCGGTGACAATTCGGCTGTCGCGTTGACCTCAGGCGACTGCCTGCCGTGCCGATAGCCTCCTAGTGAGCCAGCACAGGTCTGTTCTGCGGACGGCGCGGCGCGATCCGGTGGTGATCGCGGCCGTGCTGTGGATGCTGACCGGCTGCGTCTTGTTGTTCGCGCTCTCCGGGCACGCCAACGCGCAGGTGCGCACCTTCTGGATCTTCCAGCCGCCGCTCGACATGCTGCTCGCCTACTCGTCGTGGCAGGTCGCGCGGCGGGCGACCGGCGCCCTGCGGCGCTTCTGGCTGGTGCTGGCCTTCGTCGGGGCACTGGTCACCGTCGGCGACACCGTGCAGGTCGCGGTGGCCCTGTCCGGGAAGAACCAGTGGTCGACCTCGGGCGGAGTAGTGCAGGCGACCTGCTTCACGGTCGCCCTGGTCGCCCTCATCGTCGCCATGCTGGCCCATCCGATGCCCGGGCGGACCCGTCGCGAGCAGGTCGCCTTCTGGCTCGACTCGGCGACGGTGCTCGTCGCCGGGGCCGTGGTGGCCTGGTGCTTCCTGGCCGGACCGGAGGACGTGCTGAACACGATGGTCACCGGCGCGGTCGTCTTCACCGCGGGCTTCGCGGCGGTGAAGCTCGTGCTCAGCGGCAACGCGCCCATGCACAAGGCCGTGGCCGGGACGCTGGTCGCCTCGGCCGCCCTGAACGCGATCGGCATCTTCGTGTCGCCGGGCGCCGATGGTCCGATGCCCGCGTACGTCTACGCCGTCCGGTTGCTGCCGTCGCTCCTCGTCGCGTTGGGACCGCGCCTCCAGGAGTTGCTGGCGCGCTTCGACGAGAACGCGGCCTTCGGCGCGCGCCGCCGCAAGTCCTACAGCCTTCTGCCGTACGGGTCGATCGCCGTGGCCTTCGCGGCCGTGCTCACGGTGATCCCCGAGGGGCCCCACGCCCGCCTGTGGGGAGCGGTGACCGGGCTCGGGCTGATCTTCGCGCTGGTCGTGTGCCGCCAGCTGTCGGCCTTCCACGACAACAAGCGGCTGATCGACCAGCTCGACGCGACCCTGGCCGACCTGCGGGAGCACGAGGCGCGCCTGCGGCGCCAGGCCCAGTCCGACGGCTTGACCGGGCTGGCCAACCGCACCTGCTTCCACGAGGAGGTGGCAGCCGAACTGGCCGCCTCGGACGGCTCCCGCCCGACCTCAGTCATGATCATCGACCTCGACGGCTTCAAGGCGGTCAACGACACGCTCGGCCACGCGGCCGGCGACACCCTGCTGGCCGGGGTGGCCGACCGGCTGCGCGTCGCGGTGCGCACCGGCGACCTGGTCGCCCGCCTCGGCGGCGACGAGTTCGCCGTCCTGCTGCGCGACTGCGGCACGAGCGGCGCCTCGGAGACGGCCGACCGGATCCTGGACGAGCTGGCTTCGCCCATCGCGTACGAGGGTCAGGCAGTGCGCGGGCACGCCAGCATCGGCATCGCCTGCGCCGAACCCGGCGACGACACCAGCAGCCTGTTGCGCAGCGCCGACCTGGCCATGTACGCCGCCAAGCACGCCGGCAAGGGCAGCTGGAAGTGCTACGACCGCCCCGATCGGGCGCTGCGGGTCCACCCGTCACTTCCCGGCCCGGGACACGCGCGACCGGACGCGACTGACTCGAGCGGCTGTGGCGTGGATGGTGCTCAGGCCACCGCCTGACCGGCCAGGAACGCTTCGGCCTGCCGGTGCAAGCGGATGGCGCCGGTCGCGGCTGACCAGCGGGAGATCTCGCGGGCCAGGGCAACGGATCCGGCCTCGTCGCCGGTGTCGCGGGCCAGGACGGCCAGCAGCATCTGCTGGGCGAGTGTGGCGCCGACAGCGCCCGAGCCGGCGGCCAGGGTTGTGGCCCGTTCCCAGCGTTCCCGGGCCCGGGCGAGGTCACCGGCATCGCGGTCGTGATCGCCCAGGTGCCGCAGCGCTTCCCAGGTCAGCGGGTCGTCGCGGCCGGTCTCGCCGGCGCGCAACGCGATCGCGTAGTGCGGTGGCGCCGCGGCGCGGTCGGCGACCAGGTTGTCGAGGATGACGCCGTGGTACATGTGGGCCCACCCGGCACGAACCGCGTCGGGCGCGTCAGCCGCCAATGCTCCGGCCCGCTGGTCCAGCTCGGCCGGCAGCGCCGGATCCTTGCCGTCAGGCCCGAACGCGAAGTCACCGCCGGTGAAGAGCTGCGCGAAGTAATCGAAGCGCAGGCGCAGGAACCGCACGTCCCAGACCGGCCCGCAGATCCGCTCGGCGATGGTCACTCGTGCGCCCGCTTCACAGGTGCCCGTTCGCATGTCGAGTTCCATCGCCACCTGGGCCGCGGCCAGGGCGATCCGAGGGTCGTCCGTGCCGGCGGCGTCGAGCAGTCGCAGGGCGCGCATGCCGCGCCCGGCCCGAGCCAGTTCCCGTGCCGCGTCCGGGATTTCATCGAGTAGCGTCATGCCGCGAACGGTAGTAATGCAAAAAACTATCCACAAGAAAACTAGTTGGCACGGCCGCTGTGGTGCGAGAGGGGACTGGGTCGCGGTGGGTGTGGATGAGGGATTCGGCGGCGAGGCGCGGGATTCGGCGGACCGGCACATCGACGCCTGGGGTGACGAACTGCCGTGGCTGGATCCGGTGCAGGAGGCGATCGTCGTCCGGTTGGCCGTGCTGGGGCGGCATCTCACCCAGGCCCGGCGGGCGGCATTGGCCGGCGGCGGTCTGGAGCACGGGCAGTTCAAGATCCTGCTGGCGTTGCGGCGGGGCGGTTCTCCCTATGCGGCGAGCCCGTCGGAGCTGGCGGACCGCCTGGGCCTGACCCGCGGCGCGCTCTCGGCGCGACTGGGTCCGCTGGAACGGGCGGGCCTGATCGAGCGCGGCGCCGAGCCGGGCCACGACCGCCGCCGGGTGCGAGTGCGGCTCACCGCGGCGGGCGACGCCGCCTTCGAACGCCATGCGGCCGCCGAGAATCGGGGCGAGGCGGCGCTGCTGGCCACCCTCGACCCGCACGAACGGCGCACCCTGGCCGACCTGTTGCGCAGGCTGGTGATCGAGGCCTCCCGCTGAGCGGTCAGCGTCGCGCGGCGTAGGCCCGGCGGGGGTGGATCCAGCGCGGGCGCACGGTCGTGGGTACCGGCCGGGATGCGACGGGCAGCGTGACCGTGAACGTGGCGCCCCCGCCGGTACGCCCGGTGGCCGTGACGGCGCCGCCGTGGCTGGTCACCACCTCTTTGATGAGGGCCAGCCCGAGGCCGAAGCGGCGGTCGCCCGCGCCGGCGCCGCGGTGGAAGCGGTCGAACAGCCGGTCGGCGTCCACCGGATCGAAGCCGTCCCCGGTGTCGTGGACGATCAGTTCGGCCCGCTCGTCCCCGGTACGTACGACGACCGAGATCCCGCCGCCCGGGGGAGTGTGGGTGAGGGCGTTGGCCAGCAGTTCGCCGACCACCCGGCGTAGCGCGGAGGCGATGCCGGCGACCTCGACCGGACGGCCCGGCGTGGACAGGTCGATCGTCACGTCGCGTTCGGCGCTGCGGTCGGTCTCGGTGGCCACTGCGGCCTCCGCCAGGGCGGTCAGGTCGACCGGCTCGGTCGGCGGACGGTCGTCGGGCGAGCCGGCCAGCCGGGCCGACAGCAGGAGCTCCTCGACGATCTCACCGAGTCGGCGGGTGCTGCCGACCAGCCGTTCGAGTTCGCGACGGTCAGCCTCGGCGGCTCGCCGGGCGAGCAGCTGGGCCCGGGTGTGCACCTGGGCGATCGGGGTGCGCAACTCGTGGCTGGCGTCCGCGACGAACCGGCGCTGCCGGGACAGGGCCTCGGCCAGCGGGGCCACCGCGCGCTGGGCGACGATCAGTCCCGTGACCAGGGCGGCGAGCAGGCCGATGGCGGCCAGGGCGAATGCCCACAGCAGGTGCCGGCGGTCGGCGAGCTGGTAGCGGGCGTCGAACACGACCTGCATCGCGCCCTCGGCGGTGGCCTGGGTGCGTACGTGATAAACCGTGTCACCGCGAGGAACCGAGGTGATCTCGGTCGGGCCGCCCGCCGCCAGACCCCGGCCTTCGAATCGGTGAACGTGCCCGGGCTCCACTTCGCGGGCACCCTGACCCAGCAGCGCGATTTCAAGAAGTCGACCAGCGGGTTCATCCACGGTTTCCGGTACGGGGTCCGCGCGCTGCACCGCATCCTGGGCGCCCGGCATCACGGGCGGCCGTGGCCGGTCACTCCGCTCGACGACACGCCCGAGGGCATCGCGGCGGCGGTGATCGCCCGGATCAATCGCACCTCGGCCCTGTGGCAGCAGTTCGCCGTGCTCGGCGACGTGGTGACGGTCGCCGGCGGGAAGGCGGCCTACCTCGAGGAGGTGCCGGTCGCGTACTTCGCCTCGGACGAGTTTCCCGCTTACGAGACGGCTTTCGTGGTGACGCTCGAGTACGGGCCGGATCACGACCAGGTGGACCCGTTCGACATCACCGTGCCCCGGATCGCCGAGAACGACGCGGCCGCCGCGCACGACGCCAGCTATCTGCACCCGGTGGTGCGGGCCCACCGCGGCGGCCGGGTGCTCGCCACCCACCACCTCGCCGAGAACCTGGAGAACCACTGGAACCTGCCGGACGTCCACGTCGAACCGCTGATCGTCTTCGTCAAGGCTGTGCTGGCCGACGCGCCCGTTCCGGCCGTGGCGCCGCCGGCTTCTTCGGCTGTGGTGCCGCCGGTGGATTCGGACGCGGCCTCGTCCGCGGCGGAGGCGCGACAGGGATGAGCGGGATGTGGCCCCAGGCCGTGGTCGACCTGCTGGCCGGGGCGGGCGGGCGGACCGTCTTCGAGGACGGCGACCGGCACGTCACCGGGGACAGGATGCTGTCGATGATCCGGCGGATCGCCACCGGGCTGCGCGAGCGCGGTGTCGAGCCGGGCGACGGCGTCGGGTTGCGCCTCGGCGTCACCGCCGAGGCGTTCGCGGCGATCATGGCGGCCTTCGTCGTGGGGGCGCGCGTCTCCGGCGTACGCGATCAGGTCCCGCCGGGGGCATGGTCCACGCTGATCGACGACGAGCAGGTCGCTCGCCTTCTGCGAGCGCCCGACCGTCCCCAGGCCGTGAGGGGGCGGCCCGGTGACATCGCGCGCATCCTGTGGACGAGCGGCAGCACCGGCACGCCCAAGGGCTGTTGCCAGACGTACGCGTCGATGACAGCGGCCTGGGCCGCACACCCGGACCGATGGCCGCCGGCCGTTCGCGCGCTGGCCGCGAGACTGCAGCGCTATCTGGTCTTCGGCTCGCTGACCAGCCAGGTCATGCTCGAGTACGGGGTCCTCACGCTGGCCGCGGGCGGAACGATTGTCGTCGCCCGGCCGCCCGGGTTTCCCGACGCGATCGTGCGCCATCGGGCGACGGCCAGTGTCATCACGGTCGGCAAGCTCCACCAGCTCGTCCGTGACCAGCGGGAACAGCCGGCCGATCTGAGCAGCCTGGGCGCCCTGCTGGTCTCCGGCTCGCCGCTGCCGCCGGGCCGGCTCGCCGAGGCGCTGGAGGTGCTGGGACCGGTGGTCTTCCACGGCTACGGGCAGACCGAGACCGGCATGATCGCCCTGCTCACGCCGGACGAGATGCACGATTCGACCCGGCTCGACTCGGTCGGCCGTTCGCCCGTCGAGGTGCAGGTGCGCGGGCCGGACGAGTCGCGAGACACTGGTCCGCGCGAAGGCGAGATCTACGTGCGCACGCCCGCTCAGGCCTCCTCGTACTGGAACGATCCGGCGGAGACGGCGGCCGTCTTCAAGGACGGCTGGGTGCGGACCCGCGACATCGGCACGGTGGGCGAGGACGGCTACATGCGGCTCACCGGACGAGCCCGCGACGTGATCATCGTTCAGGCCGAGATCGTCTACGCCGGGGCCGTCGAACGCGTGCTGTCCGGCCATCCCGCGGTCGCCGAGGCGTACGTGGTGGGCCGTCCTCACGACCTGACCGGCGAGTCCGTGCACGCTTTCGTCGTGCCGGCGGCGGGAACGGCACCGGATCCGGCCGCGCTGACCCGCCTGGTCGCGACGGAACTGGGGGAGCATGCCGCGCCCAGCACGGTGGCGCTGATCGACCGGGTGCCGGTGGCCGCCAGCGGCAAGCCCGACAAACACGCGCTGCTCGCCGCGGCCGACGCGGTCGCCACGAAGTAGCCCGGCCGTTGCGGCTCAGCGGTGGCGCAGGGCGACCCGTTCAGCGTGAAGGCCGCTGTCTGCGAGAGGACCGCAGCCGGGGCTTCAAGCTTTGGCGCAGGTGTCGCCGTTGAGGAGGAATGAGGTGGGGGCAGCGTTGCTGGATGTCCACCGGCCGAGCACGCCGGCTGTGACGCCGCCGCCGGGCGGGATGCGGTCTGGGTAGGCTGCCGCTCATGATCAGAGCGACCCGACTGGTCGAGGGCGACCTGGTCGCGCTCGTGTCGCCGTCCGGGGCGAGCGAGCCGGGCCGCATCGCCGCCACCGTCTCGGCCCTGGAGAGCTGGGGACTGCGCGTGCGGCTGGGCGCGCACGCGGGTGGGCGGCACGCGTTCTTCGCCGGCCGTGACGACGAGCGCCTGGCCGACCTGAACGACGCGCTGCGGGACCCCGCCGTTCGCGGCGTCTTCTGCCTGCGCGGCGGCTACGGCATGCAGCGCATCGTCGACCGGGTCGACTTCGCCGCCGTGCGCGCCGACCCCAAGGTGGTGATGGGCTTCTCGGACATCACGGCGCTGCACGCGGCACTGTGGCGGGAGGCCGCGCTCGCCACCGTTCACGGCCCGACGGCCGGCCAGTTCGACCGAGGTCCGGAATCCCTGACCGTCAGGGCCGCCCGGCGTGCGGTCACCTCGAACGAGCCGGTTGCGGTCACCGCCACCGCGGACGAGCCCACCTACGCCGTGCGTGTCGACGGCGTTGCCGGCGGAACGCTGCTCGGCGGCAACCTGGCCATGCTCGCCGGCACGGTGGGCACCGCGCACGCCCTGGACCTCGACGGCGCGATCCTGCTGCTGGAGGACGTCGAGGAGGAGCCCTACCGCGTCGACCGCATGCTGGTCCACCTGCGGCGCGCCGGCTGGCTCACCGGCCTGCGCGGAGTCGCCCTGGGTCAGTTCACCAACTGCGTCGACACCAACCCGAACTATCCTCCCGTCGTCGACGTGCTGCGCGAGCAGTTGACCTCGCTGGGCGTGCCCGTGCTCGGGGGCCTGCCGATCGGTCACGGCGCCGAGCAGGTCGCCGTCGGCCTGGGCGTCCCCGCCCGCCTCGACGCCACCGCGGGAACCCTCGTGGTGGAGCCGGCTGTCAGCTGACCGTCCGCTATTTCTCGGCCCAGACGCCCAACTCGTTGCCGCTGGGGTCGGTGAACTGGAAACGGCGGCCGCCGGGGAACTCGTAGGGGCCCTCGACGACCCGGCCGCCCGCGGCCCCGACAGCCTCGACGGAAGCCTCGAGGTCGGACGAGAACAGCAGCACGAGAGGCCCGCCGACGCCGACCGGCTCGCCGGCGCGGAGGCCGCCGACCTCGCCCTCGGCGCTGCCGGCCCGCCGGATGCCGGCGTACTGCGGGCCGTAGTCGTTGAACTGCCAGCCGAACGCCTCGGCGTAGAAGCGCTTGGCCGCCGCGAGATCGCCGACCGTGATCTCGATGTAGTCGATGGTGTGGTGCTGGTGCGTCGTCTGCTCAGTCATGCCCGGCATTCTGCGCGGGGGGTACGACACTTTTGCCGGCCGGAAGAGCGGCGACGAGCGGACGCGGCCGGGCCCGTCTTGCCCCGCCCGGGATCGTCGCTTAGCTTAGCCTCACCTAATCGAACGTGAGGCCCGACATGTTCTACTCGATCCATGCCGTTCGCCGTGCTGCCGCCGTGCAGTTCCTCATCGGGAACGTCCCGCCGGCGATCCCGGAAGCCGCCGAGGCCGGAAGCTGAGCGTGTCGTCGCGTGAGGTGGCGGCGGGTCCCGTTGCGGCCGGGCCTCCGCCGGTTCCTGTTCTGTCGCCACCCTGGAGTGTCCGTTTGCTGACCGCCGGCGACGAGGACGCCGGGCTGGTCAGCCGATGGATGGGTGAGCCGCACGTCGAGCGTTTCTGGGAGCAGGCGTGGCCGCCCGGCCAGTGGGCGGAAGCGCTGGCCCGGCAGCTCGCCGGCGACTGCTCGAGGCCGCTTCTCATCTCGTACGAGGGAGAGCCCTTCGCCTACGTCGAGATCTACCGGACGCCGCGCGACGTGGTCGGCCTGCACTACGACACCGACCCGCACGATCTGGGGGTGCACCTGGCGATCGGCGACCAGGAGCGCACCGGCCGGGGCGCGGGCCGGGCCATGGTGGTGGCGATCGCCGAGGGCCTGGCCCGCGCCGACCCGTGCTGCCGGCGGTTGCTGGCCGACCCCGACGAGCGCCACGCCATGGCCCGCCGCATGTTCCTGAGCGCCGGTTTCCGGGTGCTGAGCATCAGCGATCTCGGCCACAAGCGGGCCGCTTTGCACGTGCGCGATCTGCGGGGGCAGACTGCTCAACATGATCACTGAGGTCCTGCCGGTCGGCCGCACCGGCTGGGCCGAGCGGTTCGACCACGCCCCGAGCGACCTGTTCCCGCAGGAGGAGGCGCTGGTCGCCCGGGCCGTCGAGAAGCGCCGCCGCGAGTTCGCCACCGGGCGGTGGTGCGCGCGGCGGGCGCTGGCCCAGCTCGGCGTCGCGCCGGCGCCGATCCTGACAGGGGGACGGGGAGCGCCCGGGTGGCCGCCCGGCATCGTCGGGTCGATCACGCACTGCCCGGGCTACGCGGCGGCCGTCGTGGGGCGGAGCGACCGGGTGGCGACCATCGGGATCGATGCCGAGCCCGACGAACCGCTGCCGGAAGGCGTACTGGGAGCAATTTCGCTGCCCGCCGAGCGCGACCGGCTCGCCCGGCTGGAGCCCGGCGGGGTGTCCTGGGAGAGGCTGCTGTTCTGCGTGAAGGAGGCCGTCTACAAGGCGTGGTTCCCGCTCACGCAGCGCTGGCTCGACTTCACCGAGGCCGACGCCGAGCTGCGCCCGGACGGCTCGTTCACCGTGCGGCTGCTGGTCGACGGGCCGGTGAGCGGATTCCGGGGTCGCTGGCGGGCGGAGCACAGTCTGCTGGTCGCGGCGATCGTCGTGCCCTCAGCTGAGGCCCGGAGCGGCCGATAGGACGATCGTGCCGGAACAGGTCTATCTTCTCGGCAACCTGGTGATCATGGTCGCCTACGCCGCGATCATGCTGGCGATCATCGTGCCGGTTGCCCGTGCGCGCCAGCTGTGGACCAACAAGCTGGGCGTGGCGACCGCGATGATCTTCTTCACCTGCTCGGTGGGGCACGGGTTGCACGCGTTCATGGCGATCCGCGATCTCGACCATCCCGGCGGGCACCTCGCCGGCGGCTGGATCTGGCCGGCGGCGGTCTGGGACGCCCTCACCGCGGCCGTCGGCATCTACTACTGGACGCTGCGCCGCAGCTACAAGGTGCTGCTCCACGGCGGCACGATCTACAGCTCGCCCGGCGAGCAGCACCGCCTGGCCGAGGCCGACGCCCGCGAGCTGGACGCCCGCAACGCCGCCGAGAAGCATCGTGGCTTCCTGGCCGCGGTGGTCGAGCACACCGACGACGCGATCATCGGCGTCAACCTCGAGGGCCGGGTCACCGCCTGGAACCGGGGCGCCGAGCGGCTGTTCGGCTTCAACGCGGGCTCGGTGATCGGCCAGCCGATGTCCATCTTCTCGGGCGACGCCGGCGCCGCAGCCGATCAGACGGCGGTGATCGCCCGGATCCGCCACGGCGAACCGCGCATCCACTACGAGGCCCGCCGGGTGCATCGCAACGGCTCGCCGCTCGAACTGTCGATCAACGTCACGCCGATCAAGGACGCGGCCGGCGCGGTCACCGGCGCGTCGATCACCGCCCGCGAGATCAGCGCGCTCAAGGAGGCGGCCGACCAGCGCCGGGTCGCCGACGAGCAGGCCCATCAGGCGCAGCGGATGCAGAGCCTGGGCAACCTGGCCGGCGGGATGGCCCACGACTTCAACAACATCCTGGCCATCATCGTGAACTACACCGAGTTCGCGATCGAGGACACCGCGGACAAGCCCGGTGTGCAGCAGGATCTTCAGCACGTGCGGGCGGCGGCCGACCGTGCCATGGGCCTGACCCGGCAGCTGCTCACGTTCACCCGGGGCGACCGCGCCCAGCCGCAGGACCTCGACCTCAACGCCGCGCTGACCGAGGCGCGTGAGGCGTTCGCGGCCGTCGTAGGGGACGGGATCACCATCGTCGGCCGGCCCGCGTCCGGGCCGCTCGCCGTGCGCGCCGATCCCGCGCAGCTCCAGCAGGTGCTCCGGATCCTGGCCGCGAACGCGCGGGACGCCATGCCCGACGGCGGCACGCTGGTGCTCGAGGCCAACACCGCCGAGATCTCGGCCGACGCCCGAGGGCCGCAACCCGCGCTGCCACCCGGCACGTACGCCCGGCTGCTGGTCAGCGACACCGGAACCGGCATGGCGCCCGAGGTCGCCGAGCGCGTGTTCGAGCCGTTCTTCACCACCCGGCCCGGCCAGGGCGCCGGCCTGGGGCTGTCCACCGCGTACGGGATCGTCAGCGAGGCCGGCGGCTCGATCGCCGTCTACTCCGAGCCCGGCGTCGGCACGACGTTCCGCGTCTATTTGCCGCTGGTAGCCGCGCCCGCGCCGCCCGAGCGCCGCGAACAGCCGCCGCCCGGTGACGGCCGCACGGTCGTGGTCGTCGAGCACGAGCCCCCGCTGCTGCGAGCGGCCACCCGCATCCTGACCGGGGCCGGCTACCGGGTCATCGCGGCCGCCACCGGACCCGAGGCGCTGGTGGTGATCGGCGACCGGGACGTCGACGTGGTGGTCACCGACGTGGTGATGCCCGACATGACCGGGCCCCGGCTGGCCGAACTGCTGCGGGAGCGGCAACCCGGGCTGCCGGTGGTGTTCATGTCCGGCTACAGCAGCGGGATGCTCGACGTGACCGGGGCGCTCGACCCGCGGGCGCCGTTCGTCGAGAAGCCGTTCACCGCCCAGGACCTGCTGCACGAGGTGCACGACGCGCTGGCCGGGCGTACCCGGTCGGCGGTCTGACGCGACCTTGGTGTAGACCCTCATGCATGGCGGATGAGGTCGTCGGGGTCGTCGGCGCGGGCATAGTGGGGCTGGCCGTCGCGCGTGAGGTGACGCGGCGCCGGCCCGGCACACGGGTGGTCGTGTTCGAGAAGGAGGACCGCGTCGCGGCCCACCAGACTGGGCACAACTCCGGGGTGGTGCACGCCGGCATCTACTACACCCCGGGCAGCCTCAAGGCCCGCCTGTGCACTCGGGGCGGGGCCCTGCTGCGGGAGTACTGCGCGGAGCGCGGCATCGCGTACGAGGAATGCGGCAAGCTGGTCGTCGCCGTCACCACCGGGGACGTGGCCCGGCTCGACGCGCTGGCGGCCCGGGCCGAGAGCAACCAGGTGCGCGGTCTGCGCCGGATCGGCCCGGACGGGATCCGCGAGATCGAGCCGCACGCCACCGGGCTGGCCGCGCTGCACTCGCCGCACACCGCGATCACCGACTTCCCCGGGATAGCGCGGGCGTTCGCCGGCGACGTCGTGGCCGGCGGCGGCGAGGTGCGGTTCGGCTTCCGCGTCACCGGCATCACCGAAGGCAGCCGGCTCGTCGTGTCGTCGGCGTCGGATCAGGTGCCGGTGGACCGCCTGATCATCTGCGCCGGAATCCACAGTGACCGGGTGGCCCGGCTGGCCGGGGACGCCGCCGCCCCGCGCATCGTGCCGTTCCGCGGCGAGTACATGAAGGTCCGCCCGCCGAAGTCGGGCCTGGTGCGGGGCATGATCTATCCGGTCCCCGACCCGCGCTACCCGTTCCTGGGCGTGCACTTCACCCGCCGGGTCAACGGTGAGCTCGAGGTGGGGCCGAACGCCGTGCTGGCCACCGCGCGCGAGGGCTACCGCCGGGGCGACGTGTCGGCGCGCGACCTGGCCGGGATAGCGGGCTGGCCGGGCATGTGGCGGATGGCCGCGAAGCACTGGAAGACCGGCGTGCGCGAGATGTACGGCTCGGTCTCCAAGCGCGCCTACATGAAGGCGGCCCGCCGCTATGTGCCCGAGATCGTCGCGGCCGATGTCGTGCGGGCGGGTTCCGGCGTACGGGCCCAGGCGCTCGACCGGGACGGCAGCCTCGTCGACGACTTCCGCATCCACCGCCTGGGCGCCGTGACCGCCGTGCGCAACGCGCCCTCGCCCGCCGCGACCTCCAGCCTGGCCATCGCCGAATACGTGGCCGACGCGTCAGGCTTCGAGGCGTAGCCAGACCCGCAGCGGGCCGGCCGTGCCGAAGCAGGCGGGCAGGACCGTGCGAAAGCAGGCGGGCAGGACCGAGCGTGCCTCCACTTTGGGCAGTAGGCTGTTTGCTGCCCGCGTGGGAGGGGACTCAAATGACCGAATCGTACGGATGGGTGCCGGAAGGCGTCGACATCACCGTGCCCGACGCGTCGCGCGTGTACGACTACGCGCTGGGCGGGGTGCACAACTTCGCCGTCGACCGCGAGTTCTGGCATCGGGCCGAGAAGATGTTTCCCGACGCACGGCTGGTGGCGCGGGCCAACCGCGCCTTCCTGGGCCGGGCCGTGCGGCGGCTGACCGGGCTCGGCGTCCGCCAGTTCCTCGACATCGGGTCGGGCATCCCCACGCTCGGCAACGTGCACGAGGTCGCTCAGGAGGCCGACCCCGAGGCCCGGGTCATGTACGTCGACATCGACCCGATCGCCGTGCAACAGAGCCGCAGCCTGCTCGCGGGCAACCCGTACGCCCGGGTGATCCAGGGCGACCTGCGCAAGCCCGACGACATCCTGTACCACCCCGACGTGCTCGACCTGTTCGACTTCTCCGAGCCGGTGGCCGTGCTCACCGTGGCCGTGCTGCATTTCGTGCCCGATTCGGCCGGCCCGGCCGGCATCCTGCGCCGGCTCGGCGAACCCCTGGTCTCCGGCAGCCACCTCGTCATCTCGCACCTCGGCCCGGACGCGACGCCCGCGGGCCGCGCGGCGCAGGAACAGGCCCGCCGGCTCTACGAGAAGACGCCGACCCCGGTCGTCATCCGCACCCGCGAGCAGATCGCCGCGCTCATCGGCGGCGAGTTCGAGCTGCTGCCGCCGGGCGTGGTCGGCTCGGCCGAGTGGCATCCCGACCCCGACGAGGCCGGCGACCCGCCGCAGCCCACGGCGCTGGTGGCGATCGCGCGGAAGCGGTCGTGACCTCGTACGCCGCGCTGACCGACGACTGGTTGCGCGGGGTGGTGGCGGCGGGGTTCGTCCCGGGCGTCCGGGCCCGGGCGCGTTCCGCCCTCGAGGATCTGCTGGAAGAATTCGTGGCCGCGGTCCGCGCCGAGCCCTTCGACCCGGCGCCCGGCCGCCGCATCGGGGCCGAGCTGGTCGATCTGCGCATGTCCGCGCCCCCGGTGCTCGGCACGACCGTCCACCTGCTCGCCGGGCGGTTGCCCGCACTGCTCGACGGCGACGGCGACGGCGAGCGCCAACGCGTCCTCGCCCTGCTGGAAAGCCTGGTCGTAGGCTTCGTGGCCGCCCAGCGCGACCTGGCGGTGCGGGCCGCCGAAGAAATGAACCGGTCGGAGAAGATCCATTGGCGCGCCGTCCAGCTCGACCTGCAGCGGCGCCTCCAGCAGGCCCTGCTCCACCGCCCCGACACCGGCCTGCCCAACGAGCAGCACCTGCGCAAGACCCTGGCCGAGCTCGGCGGTGGTCGCAGCGGACTGCTGCTGCTCGGCCTCGACCGCCTCGACGAGCTGGCCGACACTCTCGGCGACGACCGGAGCGCCCGGCTGCTGACGTCGGTCGCGCGGCGGTTGCGGCCGCTGGGCATCCTGGCCCACCTCTCGGCCGACGTGTTCGCCGTCCTGACGCCCGGCACGACCGGGCCGGACGACGTGCTCAAGGTGGCCGACCAGGCGCTCCGTCTGCTCGACGCCCCGTTCCCGATCGACGGTCACGACCTGCACGTCACCGCCCACGCCGGCCTGGTCGAGCGCCCGGCGGCGGGCTCCGATCCCGACGGCTGGCTGCACGACGCCCGGCTCGCCCTGCGCTGGGCCCGCCAGGACGGCTTCGGCCCGGCCCTGTTCGACCCGGTCCGCGCCGACGAGGAGCGCCGCCGGCATCACCTCGCGGCCGAGATGCCCGCCGCCCTCACCCGCGGCGAGTTCACCCTGTACTACCAGCCTCTGCTGCGCCTGGCCGACCGCGCGGTGATCGGCGTCGAGGCCCTGGCCCGCTGGTCGCGGCCCGGCGACGGCCTCGTCATGCCGCTGCATTTCATCCCGGTCGCCGAACGCACCGGCCTGATCCGTCCGCTCGGCCGCCACCTGCTCGAACTGGCCTGCCGCCGGGGCGCCGCCGAGCCCGGCCTGCTGATCAGCGTCAACCTGTCACCGGTCCAGCTACGCGACCCGGGCCTGGTCGCCTCGGTGGCCGACATCCTGCACCGCACCGGCCTGCCGGCCGCCCGCCTCCAGCTCGAGATCACCGAGACGGCCGAGACGCTGCACCACCGTCCGGCGCTGGCCGGCCTGGCCGCGCTCGGCATCCGCCTGGCGCTCGACGACTTCGGCACCGGCTACTCCAGCCTGGCCGTCCTCGCCACGCTGCCGTTCACCGAGGCCAAGCTGGCCGGCGAGTTCCTGCGCGACACCCGGCGCCGCGACGTGCTCGGCCATATCATCGACACCTGCCACGCCCTGGGTATGACCGTCACCGCGGAGGGCATCGAGACCCCGGAACAGGAGCGGTTGCTGCGCGAGCTCGGGTGCGACCACGGTCAGGGCTACCACCTGGGCCGTCCACGGGCCGGGCTCCCGCACAGCGTCCCCCTCGCAGCGAGTGATCGGACAGACAGCCGATAGTGCCGGACCGGTCGACGGAGGATGCTCGGCTGACCCGACAAAACACCCAGGAGGGATGAGACGTGCCCAGCGAGCTCATGCAGGTCCAGGCCGACGACGGCAGCACCGTGCTGATCGAGATCGACACCCCGGACGCCGGCTCCGGCGAGGTGGCCTTCGACGGCCGGATCTTCAAGGCGCGCGAGACGCTCGAGCAGGCACTGGCCGGCGTGCGCGGCATCGCGCTCAAGGCGCTCGACACGTTCCGCGCGGGCGAGACCGCGCCGGAGTCGATCGAGCTCGAGTTCGGCGTGAAGTTCAAGGCCGAGGCCGGCTCCGCGGTGTTCGCCCGCACCGCGGCCGAGGGGCACATCGTGGTCCGCATGTCGTGGTCGGGCGGCGCCCACCCGGTGGGCCGTCCGGCTTTCGACGGCGGTGACGAGGACCCTTACCCGGGATGAACGAGCCACGCCGGCGGGCCCGGGCCGACATTCCGGACACCGACGTGCGGGGCGGCGGGTTCCTAGTACTTAACGGACGACAATGAAAGTAGTTCTTTCGGTTGGTCGGTCAGTCGTCCGATGAGCTAGTGTCACAGCGTTGAGCGACGGATGACGCGCACCGGTCCGGCCGGAGTCTGCGCGTCAGTGGTGGGGACGTCCGGCAGCTCAGCTGTGAAGTGAAGGACCATCCATGACCACAACCGCAAAGACAAGAGTCCACCGCACGGGCGACGCCGCCGAGCTCATCACCGCCTTGGCCGCCCTGCCGGCCGAGCATCCGTCCCGGCCCGGGCTCCGGGACCGCACGGTCGAGGCGTGGCTGCCGCTGGCACGCCATCTCGCCCAGCGCTACGCCAACCGCGGCGAGCACATCGACGATCTGTTCCAGACCGCGACGGTGGGCCTGCTGAAGGCCGTCGACCGGTTCGACCCCGATTTCGGCGTGGACTTCGCGGGCTACGCCATCCCGACGATCGTCGGGGAGATCAAGCGGCACTTCCGTGACCGCACCTGGTCGATCCGGGTGCCGCGTCGTCTGCAGGAGATGCGGCTGGCCATCACGGCGGCCAACAGCGCGCTCACGCAGACCCTCGGCCGTTCGCCGACCGTCGCGGACATCGCCGCTCACCTGAAGGTCACCGAGGAGGACGTGCTCGAAGGCCTCGAGGGTGGCCGTGCGTACTCGGCCACGTCGTTGTCGACGCCGGCCGGTCCGGACGGCAGCCTCGAGCTGGGGGAGACCCTGGGCAGCGAGGACCACGAGTTCGAGCTGGCCGAGGCCCGGATCGCGCTCGGCCCCGCGATGACGTCGTTGAGCCGGCGTGAGCAGCGCATCATCACCCTGCGTTTCTACGGCAACCTGACGCAGACGGAGATCGCCGAGCAGGTCGGCGTCTCCCAGATGCACGTGTCCCGGATCATCGCCCAGGCGCTGGCCAAGTTGCGCCGCCAGCTGGCCGCAGGCTGACCGCTTCCGGGGTCCGTGCAGACGACGCCCTGTGTAGATCGTCAGTGGACGATCAGACCGGGCTGCGGACGACGAAGGCCGTGGCGCCGCGGCGTGACAGCCGTACGCCGTCGTCGCCGGCGGCGAGGAACTGGCCCGGGTAATTCACCGATTCGAGGACGAGAGCGGCGCCGTCGCGCACCGGCCGCGAGCAGAACGTGGCGTCCCGGTCGAACAGGTCGGAGCCGTCGCGGCGGTCGAGGCGCAGCACGAAGTCACGGTGCCGCAGGAAGAAGCCGGGGAAGTTGGCGGCCTCCAAGGAGAAACAACCGTCGTCGGCGAGCCCCCGGCGAACCGTGAAGCGGGCGTCGTCGCGGCCGTCGCCGATGGGGTCGAGGCGGGCCACGAAATTGCGGTGGCGCAGGCGGTAGCCCGGGCGGTCGGCGAGTTCGAGACCGACCGTCGCGCCGGCCGTGAGGCGAGGAGCCGCGACCGTCGGCGTGGTCGAGGGTGGGCGGCTCGTGGGCCTCGTCGTCTGCGCCTTCTCGGCCGGACGGGTGACGGCCCGGTGGTGGGCGGGCGTGCGGATCACCGAGCCGGGGTCGCTGCTGGTCGGGGAGGGTTGTACCGAGACCGGGTCGGTCGGGTCGAGCGGCGGCACCACCATGCGCTGGGCGAGCGAGGTGGCGCCGGGGTCGCCGTCGCTCAGGGCGAGCGCGGCCAGCCCGGTCACCGCGATCAGCGTGCCGGTGGCCAGCGCCGCCATCGCGCGCCGGCTGGTGGAGCCCCGTCCGTGCGACGGGGATGAGGTGGGCCAGAAACCCGCGGGCAGCGCCCGGCGGGCCACCGAGCCGAGCTTGTTCGGGGGAGCAGGCGGGCGCAAGGGCCCGTTCGCGTCGCGATAGGGCGGGACCCAGCCGCCGATCCGCAGGCGGTCCTGGCTGTCCTCGTCGGGCATTTTTGCAATCCGCTCCGCGCCATCGGCTAAGACACTTTTAAGCTGACGGAAAGGCATTCTTACGGTGAAATCAGCTAAGGGCAAGGGCTGTGTGCGATCGGGCAGACACCGAGCGGACGCATCCTCATCGAACCGCTGGCTGATCTCGTTCGTACTCCCCGGTGACGGCGCCCGGGTTGGCGGGCCGCCGCGGCCGCACCGAGGAGGCGCGCGATGGACGGCACCGCCCTCCCTCCGCCCAGTGACACCCAGCAGACCGACACGTACGACACCAGCACGTACGCGGAACCGGTGGAGGAGCCCGCCCGGCCCGCCACCGTGGCCTTCCCCCGGATCTCCGACTACTGGCCCGACGAGACGGGCGCAGCGTCGGCACCGTCCGAACCGTCTGAACCGTCCGAACCGGAGAAGACCGAGCCCCGGCGCCGCTGGCGATGGGTCGCCGGAGCGGCCGGCGCCGTGCTCGTCCTCAGCGCCGGCGGGGTCGCCTTCGCCCGGCTGACCAGCGCCGACGAACCCGCGCCGGCGCCCACCGCGACCACCGGCCGCGGCATCATCGTCGGTGGCGCGCCGAACCCGCCGGTGTCGATCGCACCGGCGCCCACCTCGGCCGCCGCCACGACACCGCCCAGCTCGGCCCCGGCGTCGCCGCCACCCCCGCCCGGTCCCGCCTTCGCGGCCGGCACCTTCGTGCTGGCCTCCGACCTCACCGAGCTCAACGTCACGCTCGGGCGCCCGGCGAGCAACGGCGTGGCCCGGGTCGGCTCGCCCGACGACAGTGGCCTCGTGCCCGACGCCGCCCTCGACGGCACCACCCTGAAGCTGACCGCCGACCGCAAGCGCGACGGGTCGGGCCAGGTCGACGTGGTGCTCGACGAGCGGATCGCCTGGTCCGTGCGGATGGACGGCGGCGTCGAGCGGGGCATGTTCGCGATGGCCGGCGGCAAGGTGCGCGACTTCTACTTCGAGGGCGGCGCCGACCGGCTCGAGCTGACCCTGCCCCGCCAGGAACGCCAGATCGAGATCCGGATGGCCGGCGGCGTGCACCGCTGGCGCATCGGGACCGAGGGGGAGTTCCCGGTCCAGGTCAAGATCCGAAAGGGAGCCGGCTCGGTCGACCTGAACGGCGACCGCGACCAGGGCGTCGACCGGGGCGAGACGCTGCGTTCGCAGGGTTCGGACGCGAAGTCGGGCGGCCTGCGGATCGAGGCGGTGTCCGGCATCGGCTCACTTTCGGTGGCGCCCATCGAGCCGTAATGCGGCTTTCCTCCGGGCGGGGTTGCGGCACGCCTACCCGTTGCGGGAGAGTCCACGGAGTTGCGCCGGGGGGAATGCACTGTGTCGGACGATCGAGTTGACCACCTGCATGCGCTGGCCGAGGAGGGTGCGGCCCTCGCCGGGCAGGCACGTGCCGCCGAGCGGCGGGCGTCCGGCGCCACCGCCACCGACCGCGCCGGCGCGGTCACCGTCACGCTCGACGACGAGGGCCGGGTGAGCGGGGTCGCGGTCGCGCCGGGCTGGCGGCGGCTGATCGGCTCGCTCGCGCTCGACCACGCCGTGATCGAGGCGATCGGTGCGGCGTCCCAGCGCCGGCTCGAGGCCTGGGGCGAGGCGTACGCCGACCAGGCCCCCGCCCCGCCGGCCGGGCTCGACCACGACGCGTTCGCTCAGCGCCTGCAGGCGGCGGCGAGCGGCGGCGGTCCCATGTCGGTCGAGGACAGTGAGGCCGCGCTGCGCGAACTGCTCGCGCTGGTCGAGTCGATCGACCAGGGGCTCGACGAGGTGTCGGGCGCGCTGGCCGGGGCGCTGTCGGCGACGTACACGGGCCGCAGTCCCGACCGCAAGGTTCACGTCACGGTGACCGGCGGCGGCGATGTCACGGCCATCGGCTACGACCGGCAGTGGCTGCTCGAAGCCCACGAGATCAACGTGGCGCGCCAGACCGCCGCGGCGTTCCGCGCCGCCTATCAGGAGGCCGGGCGTCACGGCGTACGGGAAATGATCGCCGGCAGCCGCCTCGGCGAGGCGCAGCAGCTGGCTCAGGACCCGCTGGCGCTGGCCCGGCGACTGCGGCTGACCGACTGAACGGGGGAACGATGACGCTCAAGGCGGCCGCCGACGCGCTGCGCACCGACGCGACGACCTGGGATGAGACCTCCGGCGTGCTGAGCCGCGCCGCCGAGGAGGCGAACGCGCTGACGCTCACCGAGGGACAGCTGTCGTGGGCGAGCCGGCCGACCGGCCTGCTCGACACGTACGCCGAGATCCAGGCCAAGGTGGGGGCGCTGCTGGCACAGGGCGCGCAGACCCACGCCGAGCTGGCCCGCACGCTCGACCAGGTCGCGACCGCCTACGAGCGCGACGACGAACAGGCCGCGGCGCGGCTCGGAGGGGTGTGGGACGTCCGTGACTAGCTCGACCGCGCAGGAGGACGACCTCGTCGGCAAGATCATGTCGCTGTTGGACAAGATCGAGCAGAAGACGAACGACCTGCAGAACTCGATCAACTCGAAGATCGGCTACCTGCCCGGCTTCCTGCAGGACAAGGTCGTCTCGGGCTGGAACAGGTTCTGCGACTTCATGAGACAGGTCTGGGCCGACGTGCGCGAGTTCGTCTCCAACATGGGCTCGCCCAGCACGCTCGCCACCACCGCCAACGCGTGGAGCGACCGAATAGGCGGCCCGGTCAGCGGCCGGGTGCAGGCCGCCGATGCCGGCATGCTCGAGATCGACACCAACTGGGACGGCGACGCCGCCGAGGCGTACCGCCAGATGCTGCCCCTGCAGAAGGCCGCCCTGGAGAAGGTGAAGGCGGTCTACAGCGACGGCATCGCCACCGCGCTCGGCGAGATGGTCAAGGCGATCTATGTGTTCTGGGGCGGGCTCGTGGTCGCCCTCGTCGCCCTGATCATCGGCATCGTCGGCGCGGCCTCGTCGTCGGCCACGCTGCTCGGGCTGCCCGCCGCCCCGTTCATCGCGGCCGGGGCAGCCGCCGCGGCCGCCGCCGCGTTCGCCGCCGGCGGCCTCACCCTGAAGGCGACCGCATCGGCCGCGAACAGCACGCTCCGCCAGAAACTGAACGACAACGTCGGCTACCGGGACGGCGCCTGGCCGCCGGCCACCACCGGCTGAGCCGCGCCGTGATCAAAACGCTCCTGGCCCTGTTGCTGCTGTGCGAGGCCGGCCTGGCCGTCATCGGCGGCCTGGCGTGGTCCACCCTGCGTGCGGACGGCGGCGTCGGGGCCCTGGTCCTGATGGGCGCCTCCGGCGCGGCCGGCGTCGTGGTGCTGCTGGTCCTGCTGCTGGGACGGGCCGCCCTGGGCTCGGCACTGGCCTGGCTGCGGCTGCTGGGGGTCTTCATCGCGGGCGCGGTGCTGGTGGCCGTGGGCGAGTTGACGCCCGCGGCGGCCGGTCTGCTCGCTGTGTTCGACTCGCTGCTCGGGGTGGTGCTGGCCGGGTTCGTCCGCCGCGGCCGATGATCGCCATGGACCCGCTGACCGGCGCGCTGGCCTTCCTGTGCGTGGCGTCGCTGGCGCTGGTCGTCATCGTGGCGCTGGTGGCCGCCCGCGGGCGCCGCCGCCGCGACGGCCGGATCGCCGAGTGGGCCGCGAAGGCCGGCTGGCAGGTGGTGATGCGGCCGGCGGTCGACTGGGGCCGCCGCCTGCCCGGGGGCAACCCTGACGGCGTACGGCTGCTGCTCTCGGGCCAGGCTGGCGGACGCCCCGTGCTGGTGGGCGAGTACGACGTCACCGACGTCCAGGTGGCAACCGGCGCCGACGGCAGCGCCACCACCACCCCGCACACCCGCCACTGGGTGGTGACCGTGGCGATCCTCGACCGTCCGTGGCCCCCAGCCACCGTGACGACCCGCGGCCGCCTGTCCCGCCGCAACGAGGCCACCGGCGACCCCGGCTTCGACAAGGCGTTCCGGATCAGCGGCACGGTGGGCCCGTGGTGCACGCCGGCGCTGATCGCCGCCCATCTCGCTCACCGGACGCCGGTGCCGTGGAGCGTGGCCGGCCCGGAACTGATGACCTGGACCGAGGGCCGCATGCGCCCCGCCCACCCGGTCGGCGACCTCGGCCCGCTGCTGCACCTGGCCGCCCTGCTGGACGGCAGGTAGCCCGGCCCGCGCTCGCCCCTGGCCGGGCTGGAGGACGAGGCCGAAGGGGGACACCATGGCAAGCCCCCGGCGTTCGAGTCCGGCGGTGGCGGACTGGACTCCACCGTCGACGACTATCACCACTACTTCCGGATGCTGCTCAACCACGGGATGCACGGGACTCAGCGGATCCTGTCCCGGCGCGCCGTCGAGCTGATGACCACGAACCGTCTCACGCCCGAGCAGCTGGCCGCCCGGGAAGCCTGGGGTCGCAACGCCGTCCACCTGGCCTACGGACTGGGGCAGCACGGCGGCTGGGGCTTCGGGATGGCAGTGCGCACCTACCGCAGCGACTACGCGCCCGTCGGCCAGTTCGGCTGGGACGGCGGAAGCGGCACCACCACCTACGCGGACCCGCACAACCAGCTGGTCGGCATCCTGCTCACTCAGACCGGCATGTCGACCCCGGATTCGGCGCGGGCCAACCTCGACTTCTGGACCACCCTCTACCAGGCAATCGACGACTGACTCGGCCGATCCGGTCGAGGCCGTCAGGTCACGGTGACGTCCGAAAGGGCGCGAGGGTGGCGCGGATCAGGTCGGCTGCGCCCCAGTCGTCGTCGAACTGGGCCAGAACGGCGAGGTGCTGCCGCAGCTGGATGATCGGCATGCGGGCCTGCCAGCCGCTGTCGAGAGAGGTCAGCTCCGCGTAGACCGCGAAGAACAGCTGCGCCTCGGGCGGGGGTGCGGTGGTCCATACATGGGCCAGGTCGACGTCGGCCCACATGTAGGACACCGCCGGATCTATCAATGCGGGCCGCCCGTCCGGGGTTGCCAGCAGGTTCTGGCTCCACAGGTCGCCGTGGGTCAGGCACGCCGGGCGGGGCGGGAGCAGTTCGGGCAAGCGATTGCACAGTCGCTCCAGCGCTGTGCGGTCGTTGGCGTCGAGCGCGGCTTCGACCCGGGGTTCGCCCAGCCAGCGCAGCAGGCGATGCTCGGCGAAGAAAGCGAAGCCGTTGTTGTTCCACGTGTTGATCTGGCGGCGGCGGCCCAGCCAGTTGTCGCTGTGCCATCCGAAGCGGTGGTGGACCGTGCTGGTGTGCAGGCGGGTGAGCGCGTGGGCGAACTGTTCCCAGAAGGTCTCGCTGCCGGGTCTCGCCCGCAGCTCCGACAACACGAGCAGTTCCTCGTTCGCCAGGATCACGTCGGGTGTCGCCATGCCGCCGATCTCGCGCAGGGCGGTCAGCCCTTCGGCCTCGGCGAGGAAGGGAAAACCGTCCGGCCGATCGGCGAACGCTTTGACAAAAACGGGGGGAGCGTCACGGCGGGTCGCTATGCCGGCGAGCGCGGCGAGTCCGCCGGTCACCGGGTTCACCTCGACGACGTCGCGCATGCCGGACCGGTGCAGGCACTCGAGCAGGAACGCCGCCGGCCGCATCGCGAGGGCGTCTTCGCGAGTCTCAGCCATCGCGCCAAGGTACCGGACCAAGAGGACGCCGTGGACCCGTCGTAAATGTCGTCCAGCGCGACGGTGTGCACACGGAGCGGCAACGCCGGCGGCGTGGCCACGTACGTCTCCGCCGGTTTTCGGCAGCAACCGGAAGTCACCGACTTCCGCCGGTTGACTTCGAGTGCGCTCTAAGACCTAGCGTCGGCGGCATGCAGACGATCGAACTGGGCCGGACCGGTCAGCACGTCAGCGCGATGGCGCTCGGGGCCATGCAGATGGGCGGGGCCACCGACGAGCACGACTCCGTGCACATCCTCAACCGCTACCTCGAGGCCGGCGGCTCCTTCATCGACACCGCGAACTGCTACGAGTGGTGGCGTCACCCGGGCACCCTGGGCGGCCAGAGCGAGGAGCTGCTGGGCCGGTGGATGCGCGACGGCAACCGGCGCGACCAGGTCTTCCTGGCCACCAAGGGCACCGCGGTGCCGATCTTCTCGCCCGAGCTGTGGGACGACCAGGGCCAGCCGGACTGGGAGCTGGCCCGCCGGACGTTCGAGGGGGCCGGCGCCGACACGTTGCGGCACGCGCTCGACGGCAGCCTGCGGCGGCTCGGCACCGACCACATCGACCTCTACTACGTCCACGTCGATGATCTGAACACGCCGCTCGAGGAGACCCTGGAGGCGCTGCACGGGTTCGTGCGGGCGGGCAAGGTGCGGCACCTCGGATGGTCCAACGTGCGTACCTGGCGCCTCGAGCGGATCCGGCAGCTGTGCGAGCGCAACGGCTGGACGCTGCCGGTGGCGGTGCAGCAACAGCACTCGTACCTGCGGCCGGGGGCATCGGCGGACTCGGCCTCGATCGTGAGCTTCGAGCAACTCGACTACCTGCGCCGGCACCCGGACCAGACCCTGGTCGCGTACTCGCCGATCCTCAAGGGCGTCTACGACAGCGCGGCCAAGCGGGACGGTCACTGGCTGATGGAGAACTACACCGGGCCGGACGCCGACGCCCGGCTGGCGGTCCTCGCTGAGGTCGCGGACGAGGCCGGGGTGACGCCGAATCAGCTCGTGCTGGCCTGGCTGCTGCACCAGGATTCGCCGCCGGTGCTGCCGCTGATCGGGCCGCGCACGCGGGAGCAGTTCGAGGCGGCGCTGTCCGCCCTGGACGTCAAGCTGAGCGACGACCAGCTGCGGCGCCTGAACGAAGCCGGCGCCTGAGCGAAACGCTGCCGGCATCCGAGTGGAACTCTCAACCTCGACCTGAACGTGAAGGTTAGAGCCGAGGTTGAGAGTTGCGCGGAAACCGCAGGTCAGAAGCGCTGCGCGATCCAGTCGGCGACCCGCTCGGCCGAGGCAGTGACCGCGGTGTCGTGGTCCTGACCGGGCAGTGTGTCGTAGCGCACGACCACGTTCTGGTCCCGCAGCCGCTGCACCAGGGCGTCGGTCAGGGTGGCCGGAACCGTGGCGTCGTCGGCCCCCTGGACGATGAACACCGGCGCCGTCGGCCGGGTCTGCGCCGGCTCGACGTGCTGGTAGAGCTCGTCCACCCACCGCTCCGGCAACGTGCCGTTGTTCAGCAACTGCGAGGGCATGAGGTTCGCGTACGCCCCGAGGATCTCGTACAGGCAACCGGTCTTCAGCACCCCGAGGCGGCGCTCGGCCGGCGCGGCCAGCACGTCGGCCGGATCGAACGACGGCTCGACCGCGTTGAGGCCGAACAGCGCCATCACCAGGTAACCCTTGCCCTCGGACTGCGGGATCAGCTCGGCCAGCGTGCGCACCCCGCTGGTCGGCGCGATGCTCACCGTGCCGCGCAGTTGCAGGTCCCCGTCGTACGAGCCGGCGAGCTGGTTGGCGAAGAGCGCGCCCTGCGCACCCTGCGAGTGACCGTCCACCACGTACTGCGGGGAGAGGTCGTCGTCGAGGTTGCGGGCGGCCCGGACGCTGTCGATGATCGAGCGGCCTTCGCTGTTGCCGATCAGGTACGGGTGCGGGTCGTCGGTGCCGATGCCCGGGTAGTCGGGCGCGGCCACCGTCCAGCCGCGCCGCAGCAGTTCGGCCACGGCGGTGCGGGCCTCGGGATAGAAGGCCTGCTGGTTGGTCGAGGGCGCACACTGGTCGGCCAGCCCGACCGTGCCGTGGGCCCAGGCAACCGTGCGGTTCTTCCGGCGCTCCTTGGGCGTGATCACCAGCCCGGTCGCGGTCGTCGTGCGGCCGCGTACGTCGGTGGTGACGTAGACGATCCGTACGGCGTGGCCCAGGCTTCGCAGTCCCTCGGGCAGCGTGGCCGGGGCCTTCCTGACCACCGTGCCGGGGCGGGCCGGGTCCCACTTGAAGACGTGGCCGGCCACCGGCAGTACCGGGGCGGGCGAGGCGAGGGCCGGCGCCGGGGCGACGGCCGCGCCGCCCACCAGGGTGGCGGCGAGGAGGCGAACGATCATCTGTCTGCGCACGGACATCATCGTCGACCGCTCAAAAGCGACTTTCCGTACGCCGCACCGCGCTCGTCCGGGTGATCACCCTCCCGGCATGATGCATCGCGACCTGCGCTAAGGCATGATCAGCCGGTCCGTCGCGGTCGACTCGACGAACGGCAGATCGGGGTCACGACCCAGCCCGTACGCCGTCGGAACCGCGACCAGCCCGCCGGCCGAGACGATCGGCTCCGTCGTGACGTCGCGCGCGTAGTACTTGTCCGAGCCCGACACATCGGACGGCAGCGTGAAGCCGGGCAGCGCGCTCAACGCCACGTTCGCCGCCCGCCCGATGCCGAACTCGTGCATGCCGCCGCACCACACCGGCACCCCGTGCTCGACGGCGACGTCGTGTGCCCGCACGGCCGGGGTCAGCCCGCCCATCCGCGACACCTTGATGTTCAGGATCCGCCCCGAGCCCAGCCGCAGCGCCGTCACCAGGTCGTCCAGCTCCTCGATCGACTCGTCGAGGCACACCGGCGTCGTCAGCCGGTGTTGCAGGTCGGCCAGGTCGGCCAGCGCCCGTGGTCCGTACGGCTGCTCGATCATCAGCAGCCCGAGCGAGTCGAGCTCCTTCATCACCGGCAGGTCGGCCGGCGTGTAGGCCCCGTTCGCGTCGACGTGCAGGGGCACCGACGGGTACGCGGACCGGACCGCCCGGACCGGCTCGACGTCCCAGCCCGGGGCGATCTTCAGCTTGATCCGGCGATAACCCTCGTCCACCCGCGGCGCGACCTGGGCCAGCAGGTCGTCGATCGTCGGCTCGATCCCCAGCGAGACGCCGGCCTCGACCTCGGTCCGCACACCCCCCAGCCCCTTCGCCAGCGGGACGCCCTGCCCGGCAGTCCACAGGGACCAGGCGGCCATGTCGAAACCAGCCCGCGCGAACTGGTTGCCGCGCACCTTGGCCAGCGCCCGGGCGAGGTCGGCCGGATGGTCCCAATCCGTCGCCAGGACGATCGGCGCCAGATGGTCGCGGGCGATCGACCAGCAGGTCGCCACGGTCTCGGCCGAATAGAAGGGGCCGCTCGGCGACGCGATCTCGCCCCAGCCCACGGCGCCGTCGGTCGCCGTGAGGGTGACCAGGATGTGCTCGAGCGAGCGCTTGGCGTGCGAGCTGGTCTGGAACTCGTGCACGAGCGGGAGGCGCACGCGGCGCAGCTCGACGGTGCTGATGCGAGTCATGCCGGATCCACGTAGAGGTCGAGTTCGGCGGCGAGGGCGTCCCGGTCGTGCAGGCGGCGGCCGGCGCCCTTGGAGCTGGCGATGGTCAGGGTGGCCAGCAGGTGCAGGGCCAGCACGACCGAGGTGGGCGAGCTGGCGTACGAGGCGGTGTCCGTCCCGATGACGATGCGGGCGCTCGCCAGGCCGGTGAGCGGGGCGTAGTCGGAGTCCGTGATCAGGACGAGTTCGCCCCCGTGCGATACGTAGGACTTGGCCACGGACACGGTGTCGCGCCGGTAGCGGGACATGGCCACCGCGACGAGCAGGTCGCCCTGGCGGATGTCCCCGAGGACGTCGAGCGGCCGCACGGTGGCGCCGTCGACGAGGTGTACGCCGGAGAGCCCCGCGCTGAGGTCGGCCGCGAGCAGGGACGCGTACGCCAGGGACTTGCCGTTTCCGAGGAGATAGCGCCGCCGGGCCGAGACTATGCGGGCCGCGGCCTGCTCGATCGCGTCGTGCTCGGCGGCCCACGACAGGGCCTTGTCGAACGCGGTGCGCTGCTGCTCGAGCACCCGGTGCTTGAGCACCTGGGCCGAGCGGCGCTGGACGTTGCGCTCGAACCGCTCGGCGGGGGAGGGATTGATCGTCACGGGGTGTCTCTCTCGAATGTGTAGACCGCGTGTTCGTCGCGGCGCTCGACCCGGACGAGCCGTCCGAGGGCGAACTGCTCGGCCAGCTCGCGACGCAGGACCGCGCGGTCGGCCGGGCCGGGCGCCGCGATGTGCTCACCGGCCGGCGCGGTCACCGTGACGCACTCGTGCTTGACGGCGTGCGGCCCGGTGAGATCCCACGAGACGAGCAGCCTGTCCGACGTGCCGTCGTCGTAGTAGTCGGGCAGGAAACGGATCGCCGTCGCCCCGAGCACACTGAGATTGAAGTGCGCGTTCCGCAGCGCGTACGGGTCGAAGGTCCACCGCATCGTGCGGGCCCCCGTGGCCCGGGCCGTCTCGGCCTGCGCCTGTTTGAGCCGGCGGCCGACACCGAGACCCTGTGCGCCGGCGGCGACCACCGCGGCCTGCGAGTAGTGGTAGAGCTCGCCGCCGTCGACCGCGCTGAACCCGTAGCAGAAGCCGATCAGCTCGCCGGCCGGGTCGAACGCGCCGAGCACCGAGCCCGAGTTCTCGCGCAGTGCGGCCAGCAGGCGCGGGCTGATGCCGAACTCGGGGTGGTCGTAGCCGAACACGCGCCGGTAGAGGGCCGACGCCGCCGACCACTCGCCGAGGCCGGCCAGGTCGCGCACCACGATGCCCATCGCGCCCTCCGCGGTGAAGATACGAAACGTATGACCGTCATGGTGCCCGCTGTTGAGCCGCGTTGACAACGGTTCCCGCGAAACTTAGCGTTCGCATATGCTGGACGCGTTACGCACCTACACATTGCTCGAGTCGCCGACCGGGGAGGCTCAGGCGCTGGCCGCGCTGGCCGAGGTGCTGGAGGCGGACGCGGCCCGGGCCGGTTTCGCCACCGCCCGCGAGGGCGCCCATCTGATGTGGACCCTGCCCGCCCGCGACACCCGGGGCGGCGAGTTGCTGCTGCTCAGCCACTACGACACGGTGTGGCCGGTGGGCACGCTGGCCGAGATGCCGTGGTCGGTCGACGGCGACACCGTCCGCGGCCCCGGCGTCTACGACACGAAGGCGGGCCTGGTCGCGCTCCTGGCCGCGGTCGAGCGGGTGGTGGCGTCCGGAAGGCCGCATCCCGAGGTGCGGGTCGTCGTCGTGGCCGACGAGGAGGTCGGCTCGCCCACGGCCGGCGACCTCGTGCGGGCCGAGGCGAAGCGGGCGACCGCCGTACTGGGCCTGGAACCACCCCACCCGGGCGGCGACCTGAAGACGGGCCGCCGGGGCAGCACCCGGGCCCGCATCGAGGTGACCGGCATCGAGTCGCACGCCGCGCTCGACCCGGAGGCCGGCGTCAACGCGATCGACGAACTGGTCGACCACCTGGTCGCCTTCCGCGCCGTCGTGGCCGGCCGGCCGGTTCTGCTCAACACCGGCACGATCGCCGGGGGTGGCCGCACCAACGTCGTGGCCGGGCACGCCCACGCCGACCTGGGGCTGCGCTTCCTCAACCCCGACGACGAGGAGGCCGTGCTGGGCGCCCTGGCCGCCCTGGCTCCCCTCCGCGACCGGGCCGAGGTGAGCACCCGCCTGCTTGCTCACCGCCCCACCTGGCGCCCGGCCGAAGCCACCGATGCCCTGCTGCATCGCATCGCGCAGGTGGCCGCCGGGCTGGGCCAGACGCTCTCCGGCCGTCCCGCCGACGGGGCCGCGGACACCAACACCGCCGGCGCCCTGGGCGTCCCGACCGTGGACGGCCTGGCCCCGCCCGGCGGCGGCGCCCACGCCCGGCACGAGTGGGTCTCGCACAGAGGCATCCTCTCCCGGGCCGACTTGCTGGAAGCCCTATTGCATCAAACCAGTTTGATGTAATCTGCGGGCGTGACGACAGGCCCACCCGCGTTCGTGACCGCCACCGGGCACCCGCTGCGCTGGCATCTGCTGAGCGAGCTGGCCCACGGCGACCTGGCCGTACGCGAACTGAGCGCGCTCCTCGGCCAGCCGCAGAACCTGGTCTCGTACCACCTGGGCAAGTTGCGGAAGGCCGAATTGGTGAGTGCCCGGCGCAGCAGTGCCGACGGCCGCGACACCTACTACACGCTCGACCTGGCCCGGTGCGGCAGCCTGCTCGCCGGCGCCGGTGCGGCTCTGCATCCCGGGCTGCGAATGCTGTCACCCGCAGCGATGACAGTGACCGGGCGGGTGCTGTTCCTGTGCACCGGCAACAGCGCGCGCTCGCAGATGGCCGAGGCGTTGCTGCGGCAGCACACCGCCGGTTCCGTGCAGGCGTTCAGCGCCGGCAGTCGTCCCAAGCCCATCCATCCGTACGCCGTGAGCGTGCTGGCCACGCGCGGCATCGACCTGACCGGCGCCCGGCCCAAGCACCTCGACGAGTTCACCGGCCGGCCGTTCGACCGGGTGATCACGCTGTGCGACAAGGTCAAGGAGGTCTGCCCCGACTTCCCGGGCGACGCCGTACGAGCCCACTGGAGCATCGCCGAGCCGGCCGACCTGCCGGCGTTCGAGCAGGTCGCGGACGAACTGGCCCGGCGGATCGGCTTCCTGCTGCACACCCTGGCCGTCCCCTCGAAGGAGGCGTCATGACCCACCCAGCCGAAGACACCGTCAGCGTGCGTTACCTCGTCGACGATGTCGCCGCCGCGATCGACTTCTACACGAGCCGTCTCGGCTTCACCTCGATCACCACCTTCCTGCCCGCCTTCGCCGATGTCCGGCGCGGCCGTCTGCGCCTGCTGTTGTCCGGCCCGGCCAGTTCCGCCGGCCGAGCCCTGCCCGACGGGCGCCGCCCGAGCCCCGGCGGCTGGAACCGCATCCATCTGATCGTCACCGACCTCGACGCCGAGGTCGCCCGCCTGCGCGCGACCGGCATCGAGTTCCGCAGCGACATCGTCACGGGCCCCGGTGGCCGCCAGATCGTCCTGGACGACCCGGCCGGCAATCCGGTCGAGCTGTTCGAACCCGCGAATGCCTGATCAGCACCGCGCCGGCCTCGCGACCGTCCTCAGGGAGTGGGGCCGCATCGGGTGCATCGGCTTCGGCGGGCCGCCGTCGCACATCGCCCTGTTCCGCAAGCTCTGCGTGGACGACCGCGGGTGGCTCGACGACCAGGAGTTCGAGGACGCCATCGCCGCCTGCAACCTGCTGCCCGGCCCGGCCTCGACCCAGCTGGCGATCTTCTGCGCCTGGCGTGTCCGCGGCCGCGCCGGCGCCCTCGTCGGCGGCGCGGCCTTCATCCTGCCCGGCCTGATCGCGATCCTCGTCCTCGCCGCCCTCTTCCTCGGCGACCCGCCCACCTGGGTCAAGGCCGCGGGTGCGGGGGCGGGCGCCGCCGTGGCCGCGATCGCCCTGCAGGCCGGGGCGGCGCTGATCCCCGCCGGTTGGAAGCGCGCGCCGCACCGTCGCCGCTGGATCGTGTATCTGGTGCTGGGCGCGGTGTCCGCGGCGACCGTCGGACCGTGGCTGGTGCTGGTCCTCGTCGCCTGCGGCGTCGCCGAGGTCCTGGCCCAGCGACTGCCCGCCCCGACCCGGCGCCCGTCCGCCGCGCTGCCCCTGCTGGTGGCAGCCGGGCCGCTGCTTCCGCTGGCCTGGACGGCTTTGAAGGTCGGCGCGCTCTCGTACGGCGGCGGCTTCGTGATCATCCCGCTCATGCAGGCCGACGCCGTCGACCAGCACCACTGGATGACCGCCGCCGAATTCCTCAACGCCGTCGCGCTCGGCCAGATCACCCCCGGCCCGGTGGTGCACACCGTCGCCGTGGTCGGCTACGCCGCGGCGGGCCTCGCCGGCGGCCTGCTGGCCGCCGTCGTCGCGTTCAGCCCCTCGTTCGCGTTCGTCCTGCTCGGCGCCGACCGCTTCGACCGCCTGCGAGCCAACCGCCGGGTACGCGCCTTCCTGGACGGCGCCGGCCCGGCCGCGATCGGCGCGATCCTGGGATCCGCCGTCCCGCTGATCCGCGCCCTGACCGAACCCTGGCAGTACGCCGTCCTGGCCGGCGCCGTCATCCTGACCCTGGCCGCGCGCCGCGGCCCCGTCCTGACCCTGCTGACCGCGGCCGCGGCCGGAGTCATCGTCGTCCTGGCGGGCGGCCCCCTCCCGAGCTGAGCAGCCGTCATCGCCTTGGCCGCGCCCCGAGCAGGCGGAACATCGTGATCCACTGCTCGGGCCAGACCTCGCCGACCGGTACGCCCGGAGTCAGTCGCACGGCCCGGCACGCGGCCGCCGCCTGACGTTGTCCGTAGCGCCGCCCGAGCGACGCCTGCACCGACCCGCCCAGCCCGGTGAAACCGCACTCGACCAGCGCCCGGTAGCGCGGCAGCAGATCCTCCCGCACCAGCGGGACCGGGCGACGCCGCAGGCGCAGGATGCCGCCGTCCACCCGTGGCACCGGCCGGAACGCCGTCCTGGGCACGTGCCCCGCCAGCTCCCAGGCGATCTCGGGCCAGGTCAGCACCGTCAGGCGCGACCAGCGCCCATAGTCGCCGGTCCGTTTGCGCGCATACTCCCACTGCGTGAGCAACGTGGCCTGCCGCATCGTGCGCGCACCCAGACACCAGTCGACAACGGCCGACGTGAGCGCATACGGAATGTTGCCCACCACCGAGAACGGCTCCCGAGGCGGCGCCACAGTCAGAAAATCCTCGGTGCGTACGCTCAGCCCCTCAGCGACCGGCAGCGCCGCAGCCAGCCCCGCATCGATTTCGTACGCGATGACCCGCGCCCGCCGCCGCAGCAGCTCACCGGTGAGGCGCCCCCGCCCCGCACCCACCTCGAGAATCAACTCGCCTTCCGCGGGCGCAGCAACGTCCGCAAGTTCACGCACCGCCGCTTGATCGGCGAGCAGGTTCTGACCAAGAATCCGCCGGACGCGGGCATGCTCGCGCCGACGGGAGAAAGATGACGCCACAACCGGGTTCCCGTCTGCCACCCACACATCAGGGGCGGCGGAACGCGGACAGCCTCGATCGTCCCGGGCCGTCCGCTGGAGACAGAGGACTCAGCGGGCCCCGGCGGCGAACCGCGGAGATACTTCAGGCGGCGCTGCGCGGGACCGGACGCCCGGCGCGCTGACGGATCGCGTACTGCTGCGACCCCCGCGCGGGCATCCAAGCCCCGGCGAGGAGAGCGTGCGTCATAGGCATCCGGCGACGATAGCCACCAGCCCGCCGACCCGCACCCGATTTACGATCCCGGACCCCGGAAGGCGATGCGATGGGAAGCGCATGACGCCGCACGAGATCCAGCCGGGCCCGGTCACAGCGGCGGGCGCCACGGTGCTGCGCTTCCTCGGCTCCGGCACCGTGGCGAACACCGGTGCGCTGGTGCGGCAGTCGCCGGCGTGCCGGCCACCGTCGCGGTCATGCTCGCCGCAATCTTGCGGTGACCGCGACGCTACGCCATGTCATGAAAACCCTCGTCGCGAGGGGAGAACTGTCCAGGGGAGACGTCGGTGGACCGCGATGTTCGGGGGTTTCGTTACGGTGGGTGGTATGACGACGTACTCCGGCCCGGCGAGGCTCACCCTGGCCGACGGCATCCAGGTGTCCGGCATGGCCTCGCTCAGCAAGAACCAGCGTGGCGGCATCGACGGCTGGGGCGGCACGTTCCGCCCCGACCAGACGAGCGCGGACATTCGTAACGCGGGTGACGGACTCACCTTGGAACTGCCCTACGACCAGACGGGGTCGGTTTCCGTCACCGGTGTCCGGAAGCTGCTCGCGACACAGACACTGGTGTCGCTGGCCGGGAGCGGCCCCGCACCGTTCTGATCAGGGACGCGGCTTCGAGCGTCGCGCCTACATGGTCAGTCCGAACCGTTCGACGATGTCCGGGAGCCACTCCGGCCTGCGCGCTGCTGAACGCGAAGCTCCTCACACGGTGCTGGGCGCCTCGGTGGCTGCCGCGAAGGCCGCGCCGGCAAGGTCACCCGGCGCACTGCGATGGGCGTACAGCACCATGCGGGCCTTCGGTGGTCGAAGAGCTCCATGGCGCAGAACGTAGTGGGTCCGGGGGCGGCGATCCACCGGCGCGGGTGATGTGAGGGAACTCGCGGGACGGTTTGCCGACAAGGTGGTGGCGCGGGGGCGGGGTGGTGACGAAGCTGTTCCGCATGACGGGCTTTGATCGGGGTCTTGCGCGGGACAGCGCCGAGCTTCTGCGCGTCAAGCGGCTCGAGCTGTCCTCTCTCGCCATTCCGGCCGGGCGCGGCTGGAGTCCGCTGCAAGAGAGGGTTGCCGAGGCGCTCGACGGGCATCCGGCCGGCATCGGTGAGGTCGTCAAACGGCTGGTCACCCTGCAGGAGATTCTGGACGAGCTGCCGCCGAGCCGGGCCGCGAACCGGGTGTCGGCGTTCAACGAGCTCTACCTGAAGATCACCCGGCGGGTGGAGGCCGCGCTGGTCACGGGGGTCAACTCCGCCGACTTTCTCGAGCTGCTCGACGTCGAGTTCGCCAAACGCTACTTCGACGCGCTGACGCTGTGGAACAACGACGACGAACAGACCCCGGACGTCTGGGAGGTGCTCTTCAAGCGGGCCGGCGACGTGCGGGTGAGCCGGCTGGCCGCGGCCATGCTCGGCGTCAACGCGCACATCAACCACGACCTGGCGCTCGCCCTGATCGGCACGTGGAACGAACTCGGCGCCCCGGAGGCCGGCGACGAGATGATCCACCCCGACTATCTGCTGGTCAACGAGATCTTCTACGAGGAGATCCCGCCGCTGCGCCGCGGCTTCGCCACCCGTTGGCAGCTGGAGCTGGACGAGTTCGTCGGGCCGCTCGACGACTGGAGCCAGCGCATCCTGGTCACCGTGACCCGGGCCCGGGCCTGGGACCAGGCGCGCCGCCTGTGGCTGCTGCGCCACGACACCGAGGACTTCGAGCAGGCCCGTCGCACGATGGACCGCGCCGCGTCGCTGCTCGCCGAGTGGGCCATCGTGGGCGACCGCCTGGTGAGCCACACCGGAACCGGCGTCACCCTGAGCTGGCGCCTGCTGCGCCGCCTGCTGACGACCCCGGAGGCGGACCGTTAGAGACCGTCTTCCTGATTGAGCCGGGGGCGGTAGGTGGCGATCCAGATCTCCACGTCGCGGGCGTCCCAGACCTTGCCCATCTCGAGCTCCTGATACGGGTCGGGGAAGTCCTTGCGGGTGATGATCTGCTGGACGCGCTGGCGGCTGATGCCGAGTCTGCGGCGGATCTCGCCGGCGCCCATCAGGACCACCTTCTCCATGTCGCGAGACTATAGGCGACACCGCTGGTCACGCCGCCTTGCCCGGTGACTAGGCTTGCGTGAGCCACCCGCGCACCGTGGCGAGGGAGCTAGAGCCCGAACACGTGGCCGAGCCCGGTTACCTCGATCGCCTTGCGGACCGGCGGTGACGGCTCGGCCAACGTGAAGGACACGCCGCTGGCGGCCGCGCTGTTGCGGGCGCTGACCAGGGCGCCCAGGCCGTACGAGTCGATGAAGTCGAGCCCGGCGACGTCGATCCGCAGGTAGCGGACGGCGGGATCGGCGGCGATGGCGGCCAGCTGGTCACGCACGGCGTCGGCCCGGTCGAGGTCGAGCTCGCCGCTCAGCGTGGCGACGACCAGACCGTCGGCGTCGGCCGGCTCGTACAGAATCGTGGCGTCCAAGGGCATTGGCCAAACTTACCCGGCGGTCGTCATCGCGGCACGGGGAGAGATCAACTCCGACCGGCCGCGAGCGCATCCCGGCCACGGCGCGCGGGCCGGCCAGATGCGCCCCGGACTTCAGCGCCTGCACGACGGTCCGGGCCGCCGGCTGAGCCCGAACGGGAAGCCGAGGTAGCTCTCGCGACAATCCGTCGGTTGACCGGTGGGGCGGTCGCGCAGCCCTGCCGACCGATCCGGTATGGTTCTCTCATCGCGGACGTAGCGCAGCTGGTAGCGCATCACCTTGCCAAGGTGAGGGTCGCGGGTTCGAATCCCGTCGTCCGCTCTTTCCACGCTTATTTCTGACACCGTCACCCTGGTCACAGGCGACTAGTGTGAGTTCGTGCCGATGGAGCCGGTGGGCCGCGGCGGGGCGGCGCGTGTCATGGTCTGGGTCGCTCATCTGAGTGCCCCGATGGCCGGTCTCTGGCTGCTCGTCGCCCGGCCCGATCTCGACCTCCACTGGCAGCACGAGCCCGCACACTTCTGGCTGGTTCTCGTCGTGGCGCTGGTCAGCCTCGGGCTCGCCATCGTCATCAACCAGGCCGCCCGGCGTCGCGGCGACACGCGGTTGCTGCTGGTCGGCCTGTCGTTCCTGGTCGCCGCCGTGTTCCTCGGGCTGCACGCGGCGGCCACCCCGCAGGTTGTGCTCGACGCGCGTAACGCAGGTTTCGCGTACGCGTCCCCGGTCGGTCTCACCTTGGCGGCGTTCTTCGCGGCAGCGAGTGCGGCCGAGCTGTCGCCGGTCGGCGAGAAGCGACTGCTGCGCTGGTCGGGGTGGCTGCGCGGGGCCGTGCTGACGGTCGCCGGGGCCTGGGCCGTCGTGTCGCTCACCGGCCGCCCGCCGCTCAACCGGGTGCCCGGCGCCGACGAGGGCACGCCGGCGATCCTGCTGGCCGCGGCGGGCTTCGTCCTTTTCGGGTACGCGGCCGTCCGCTACTACTTGCTCTACCGGCGGCGGCGTGCGGTCATGCTGTTGTCCGTGGTCACGGCGTACGTGCTGCTCGCCGAGTCGGCTGTGGCGATGGCCGCCGGCACCAGCTGGCACGCGTCCTGGTGGTTGTGGCACGCGCTGATGGCGGTCGGGTTCGGTTACGTCGCGTACAGCGCCTGGGTGCAGTACCGCAACGAGGGCGCGGCTTCGGGGCTGTTCGCCGCGGTGGGGCGGGACGAGACCGTACGTCAGGTGCGCGCCGAATACAGCGCGGCGCTGGAAGGACTGGTCGACACGCTGCGCAGCGGGGAGCAGGGCGCGCTCACCGAGGGTCAGACCGCGGCCGCCACCGAACGGGTGGCGCGGCGCTTCGAGCTCACCGACGGTCAGGCCGCCGTGCTGGGCCGGGCCGCCGATGCCCTCGCCGCCGAGCGGGATCAGATCCGGAAGCTGGGCGCGCTCGTCGCCGTCGGACAGGATGCCCGGGTCAAGGTGGCGGATCTCGAGTTGCTGTGCGGGGCGGTGCGCCGGGTCGCGTCGGTCTTCGGGGGTTACACCGTACGGATAGCTCTGGTCGAAGAGGACAGGCTGGTGCTGCCGCCGATGCTCGCGGCGGGACCGGACGCCGCCGCGCCGGTCGAGGTGCACACCGTACGCCTGGCGCAGGCCGCCCTGGCCGAGGCGCACGAGCGCGAGCAGGACGGCTCGCTGTACCTGCCGTTCCTGGTCAAGGGGCATCCGGCCGGCGTGCTGATCGCCACCCGCCGCGGCCCGGCGCCCGAACGCGACGCCGTCCTGCTCGCCTCGCTGGCCGCCAAGATCGCGATCGCGCTCGAGAACGCCCGCCTCTACCGCAGTCTCGACGTGCTGTTCCGGCAGTACATGTCGCCCGACGTCGCAACCGCCCTGGTCGCCGACCCCAGCCAGGCCGCGCTGGGCGGGGCGGTGCTCGAGGTGACCTCGCTCTTCGCCGACCTGCGGGGCTTCACGACCTTCTCGGAGCGTTCGTCGCCGACGCAGATCGTGGACATGCTCAACCAGTACTTCGACGTGGCCACCCGGGCCGTGCTCGACGAGAACGGCACCGTCGTCCAGTTCGTCGGCGACGCGCTGATGGCCCTGTTCAACGCTCCCGCCCGCCAGCCCGACCACGCGCTGCGGGCGGCCCGCGCGGCGCTGACCATCCAGCGTGAGGTCGACCGGATAGCCGCCGTCCGCCCGGGCTGGCCGCGGTTCCGGGTCGGCGTGAACACGGGCGAGGCGCTGGTCGGCAACATCGGCGGCGAGGCGCTGCGCAACTTCAACGCGATGGGCGACGCGGTCAACGTGGCCGCCCGGCTCGAGTCGCAGGCCCAGCCTGGCCAGGTGGTGATCGGCGCCGCCACCCGCGACCGGATGGGCGACTGCGCGCTGGTCACCCCGCTGGGCGATCTGATGGTCAAGGGGCGGGTCCAGCCGGTGTCCGCCTTCGTGCTGCACGGTTTGCGAGGGGAGGGCCCGTGGTCCCTGAGCCTGGTCTCCTGACCCGCACCGACCCCGGGGAGTTCGTCGGCCTGCTGACCGAGGGCGATCGGGACGACCTGTTCCGGATGGGCCGGCGGCGGCGGTGGCCGGCCGGGGCGACCCTGTTCAGCGAGGGCGACCGGTCGACGACGGTGGTGCTCGTGCTGACCGGCCGGGCCAAGGTGTTCTCGCTGACCGCGCAGGGTGGCGAGGTGCTGCTGGCCATCCGGGGGCCGGGCGCTCTGCTGGGGGAGATGTCGGCGCTCGACGGTGCTCCCCGCTCGGCTTCCGTGTCCGCTCTGGAGCCCCTCGACGCGTACGTCGTGGGGGTGTCCGCATTTCTCGACTTCCTGGGGACACATCCGGACGCCGCGGTGCGGATCGTCCGGATGATCGTGTCGCGGCTGCGGGACGCCGACCGCAAGCGGGTCGAGTTCGGCACGTACGACGCCCTGGGCCGGGTCGCGCTGCGGCTGGCCGAACTGGCCGACCGGTTCGGGGCCGATGCCGAGCACGGCGTACGCATCACCCTGCCCCTCACCCAGGACGAGCTGGCCGCGTGGACCGGGTCGTCGCGAGAGTCGGTGACCAAGGCGCTGCGTACTCTGCGCCGCCACGGAATCATCGAGACCAGCCGCCGGTCGGTGTCGGTGATCGACCTCGACCGGCTGCGCGACCGCGCGAAGTGACTGTCACTTCGCGCGGCCGCGTGGTTGATCTGTCTGTCAGGGCAGTTCGCAGCTGTTCCGCAGGTCGCCCGCGTTCGAGAAGCAGGTGTCCGTGCCGACGCCGCCGAAGTTGCGGTCGTTGGCGTTCACCCCGTCGAGGCTGTTGAGCCGGTCGTTGCCGGCGTCACCGAACAGGAGATCGTTGCCGGCCCCGCCGGTGATGTTGTCGTTGCCGACGCCGCCGCGCGAGACGTCGTTGCCCGCGTCACCCCGCAGGATGTCGTTGCCCGCGAGCCCGGCTTGGGTGTCGTTGCCGGCGCCCCCGTTGACGACGTCGTTCCCGGCTCCGCCGTCCTGCCGGTCGTTGCCGGTGCCGCCCTGCAGGTTGTCGTTGCCGGCGTCACCACGCTGGGTGTCGTTGCCCGAGCCGCCGGAAACGATGTCGTTACCGGCCCCGCCGAGCTGGTTGTCGTTGCCCGCGTCGCCGCTCAGCCGGTCGTTGCCGGTGGACCCGGACTGGGTGTCGTTGCCGAGCCCGCCGACGAGGAGGTCGTTGCCGACCCCGCCGAACTGACGGTCGTTCCCGCTGCCGCCGACGAGGACGTCGTTGCCCGCGTCGCCGAACTGGGTGTCGTTGCCGGCGTCGCCGTTGAGCCGGTCGTTGCCGTTGCCACCCCGCTGCAGGTCGGCACCGAGGCCACCGATGAAGGTGTCGTTGCCCGCTCCGCCGTTCTCGTTGTCGTTGCCGGCGCCGCCGTCGAGCCGGTCGTTGCCCGCGCCACCGGCGAGGACGTCGTTGCCGGCGTTGCCGTTGACGGTGTCGTTGCCCGAGCCGCCGGTCAGGATGTCGTTGCCGGCGCCGCCGTTGATGGTCGAACGGGTGCTGGTCCGGTTGGTCACGCGGTCGTTGAGGTTGCCGGAGTTGATGACCATGCGGACCACGTTGTTGGCCGAGCACCGGATCGTGTTGGCGACGGCCGTGCACCCCGCGCCGGCCACCAGGTTGTCACCGGTGTCCCGGACGAAGAAGAAGTTTCCCACCCGGTCGACCGTGATGTTGTTGGCCCGGTTGACCGACGCGTTCACGACCAGCGCATTGCCGGCCTTGAACACATTGGTGGTGGCATGGGCCGGCGCGGACAGAATGAACGCGGGAGCGGCGCCGGCTACGGCCAGGACGGCGAGCCGGAGCATTCGTCGTCGCCCGGTCGCGTTCTGCAGTGGATTCATGTGCTTTCTTCCCCCCTGGAAGGTCTCGCACCCTGGAACGGGCACCGCTGAACCTTCGCAGCCGAATGGGCTCGGGTATGAGGAAGAATTACGCCTCCGAACTGGTAAAGATGCCTGTTGAAACTGTCGCCTAATTGCTAGCGGACGCTTTCTTGCATCTCCTTGCTACTATTCCGCACGCATTTCCTGCGCGCAAGTCACACGCGGAATGCGGAAACGACGCTGCGCAACTCCGACGACATCCGGGCCAGGTCGGAAGTGGCCTCCTGGGTCTCGGCGACGCTCTGACTCGTCAGGCGCGCGGCCTCGGCGACACCGGTGATGTTCTCGGCGATCTCGCCCGACCCGGCGGCGGCCTCGGTGACGCTGCGGTTCATCTCGGCCGTGGTGGCCGTCTGCTCCTCGACCGCCGACGCGATCGTCGTCTGGAAGTCGCTGATCCGCTCGATGACCACCGAGATCTCCTCGATCGCGGCGACCGCGCCGCTGGTGTCGGCCTGAATCGCCTCGACCCGCTTCGAGATGTCCTCGGTGGCGCGGGCCGTCTCCTGCGCCAGGTCCTTCACCTCGCTGGCGACGACCGCGAAGCCCTTGCCGGCGTCGCCGGCCCGGGCCGCCTCGATGGTGGCGTTGAGCGCCAGCAGGTTGGTCTGCTCGGCGATCGAGGTGATCGTCTTGATGACGTTGCCGATCTCGGCCGACGACTCGCCCAGCTTGCCCATCGTGGCCGACGTGGTGGCGGTGACGGCGACCGCCTCCGAGGCGACCCGCGCGGCCTCGGCGGCGTTCTGCGAGATCTCACGGATCGACGCGCCCATCTGCTCACCGCCGGCCGAGACACTGTCGACGCTGCGCGAGACCTGCTCGGCGGCGGCCGACACGGCCTGTGCCTGCACGGAGGTCTCCTCGGCGGTGGAGGCGATCCGGGTGGTGGTGTCGGTCATCCGGTCGGACGCGCCCGACAGGGAGGCGGCCGAGGCTTCGATGGTGGCGACCGTCGCCCGGAGCCGGGTCATCGCGGTGTCCAGCGATCGGCCCATGCGGCCCGGCTCGTCGGCGGTGGTGAGTCCGGTCGTACGGGTGAGGTCGCCGTCGGCCAGGCCGTCGCACACGACCGTGACCTTGGTCAGGGAGCCCACGATCCGCCGGGCCACCCACAACCCGAGTCCGAGAGCGACGGCCAGGCCCACGACCAGAATGATGATCGCCCGGTTGCGGTTGCTGGTGTAGCCGTCGTGCGCGGCGGCGGAATTGCGGGCGGCGTCCTGGATCTCGTCCTCTTCCAAGGCGGCCACGGAGGCGGCAACCTTGTTCAGGATCGGCATCGCCTCGTTGTCGCGGATCGCCGCCCACGCGTTGAGATCGTCGCGTTCACCGGCCGCGATGAGCCGGTTGCGGGCCACGTCCAGGTAGTCGTTCCAGTCGGACTGCAGCTGGTCGATCACCGCCGGTTCGCCGGCCGAATTGCTGTTGCGGTAAGCCGCCAGGGCTTCGGCGAAGCCGTTGGTGTTGTCCGTGAACTGGTCGGTGAACTTCTGCGTGGTCGCTTCCGTCGTCGAGAGCGCCTGGTTGGCAGTAGCCAGGCGGACGTCGCTGACCTTGGCCCGCACCTGGCCCACGGCCCGGATGCTGGCGACGTTGCTCTCGTAAATCAGCTGGGCCGACGCGCTGACGTGCTGCAGAGCGATCAGGCCCATGATGCCGACGACCAATGCCACCAGAGCCGCCGCGGCCACCGCGGACAGGACTTTGACGCTGACGCCGAGGTCGTCGAACGAACGCCGTCCCGTGCGTGTCGCGGGAATCGGCTCGGTGAGGGCCAGGGCACTCATGTCGCTCTCCGATGGTTCGCCGTGGTCTGATCCTCCTACTATTACGAAGGTTTCTCACCAAAGCGGCACGTATCGGAAATGTTCTCAAGGTCAGCGTGGTGGGAGTGGCCGCACGGTGTGGATGGCGCCGATGGTGCAGGCTCCGCCACAGGTGTCCGCCCCACCACCCCTGGCCGCGCTGCCGCGAATCGGTCCCGCCCACGTCAGTCCGGCCAGTCACGTCGGTCGTGCTAACCACGTCGGTCGTGCTGGTCGTGCTGGTCGTGCTGGCCACGTCGGCCGTGTCGATCGTTACGGTCGCGTTCGCCGCGCCGGACCGCTCCGGCTACGGCCCGGCGGCGGGGAGAGCTAACCGGCTGTGTCCGCTCCGCCGGTCGTGTCGGTGGTGAGCAGGCGGTCGAGGACCCGGGTGCCGAACTCGAGGGCGTCCACCGGCACGCGCTCGTCGACGCCGTGGAACAGCGAGGCGAAGTCGAGATCCTCGGGCAGGCGCAGCGGCGCGAACCCGAAGTTGCGGACACCCAACCGGGCGAACGACTTGGCATCGGTGCCCGCCGGCAGCAGATAGGGCAGCAGGCGGGCGCCGGGGTCCTCGGCCGTGATCGCGGCCGCCATGGCTGCGGGCAGGGCGCCGTCGAAGCTCGTGCTGACGCCGGGCAGGCTGCGCCACTCGGTTTCGATGCCCGGGCCGAGCACGGACTCGGTCTCGCGGCGGAACGCATCCTCGCGCCCGGGCAGCACGCGGCAGTCGACCGTGGCGGTGGCCACCGACGGCACGACGTTGGACCGGTAGCCGGCCTTGAACTCGGTCACGTTGGCAGTGTCGCGCAGGGAGGCCCCGATGAGCCGCGACAAGGAGCCGAGCCGGGCGACGAGGGCGTCCGGATCGTCGCCGTCGTCGGCGAGCGCCGCGGCCGCGCCGGCCAGGAACTGGCGTACGGGATCGGTGAGCGTCAGCGGGAAACGATGCCGGTCGAGCCGGTCGACGGCCGCCGCCAGGCGGGCGATCGGGTTGTCGTCGTGCAGCAGGGCGCCGTGGCCGGGGACGCCCCGAGCAAGCAACTCGAGCAGGACGGACGACTTCTCGGCGACCTGGACGAGGTACGCGCGCTCGCCGCCCAGTGGCACCGAGAAGCCGCCGACCTCGCTGATCGCCTCGGTCGCGCCGTCGAAGAGTTCCCGGCGCTCGTCGACCAGCTTGCGCGCGCCGAGCCATCCGCCGGCCTCCTCGTCGGACAGGAACGCGAAGATCAGGTCGCGCGGGGGGACTGAGCCGTCACGCTTGAGCCGCCGGGCGGTCGCCAGCGTCATCGCGACCATGCCCTTCATGTCGACCGCGCCGCGCCCCCACACGAAGCCGTCCTTCACCTCGCCGGCGAACGGGTGCACCGACCATTCGGAGGCGTCGGCCGGCACGACGTCGAGGTGGCCGTGGATCAGCAGAGCCCGCGGATCCCGCCCGGCGAGCCGCGCGATCACGTTGCCGCGCCGAAGACCCGTTTCCACGTACGTGACGTCGTAGCCCACCTCGGTCAGCTTCTCCGCCACGTATTCAGCGGCAGGCCGTTCCGTGCCCGGCGCCTCCGGGTCGCCGCGATTGCTGGTGTCGATCGCCATCAGCTCACTGGCGAACGTGACCGTCTCCGTCATCGACCACTCCTCATTGCGACGCCGCGGTTCCCTCGATACGACATGTTGACTTGACTTGACATGTTGATTCAGTCGTCAACATGTCAAGTCAAGTCAACATGTCAAGTACCGCTGGAGGCCGGACCATGTCGGCTGCTCTGCCCGGCCAGACCACTCGTCATCGGCGTGTTCTCCTCGGCCCGCGAGGCCGGCACCGCCCGCTCCCGCGCCGCGATCGAGGCCGCGGGCGCGCGTTTCGAAGGGGTGCTGCGGAGCTGGTTCCGTTCGTGGGCGCCGGGCGAGGAGGGCAAACTCCGCGACTCGGCAATGTACTCGATTGTCGCCGCCGCATGGCCCGCCCGCCGGGAACGCCTCACCCGGAAGTCGGCCGAAGGGCTCCGCCTCGGGCGCGGCGTTCAGCGGCAGGCAGACGCACTCTGCTCTGAGTGCTGCGCTCAGTGGGGCGAAGGCCCCCGACGTCGGCTCGTCCAGGAACAACGCTCCCGGCTGGGCCAGACCGTCGATGTCACCACCCGGGTCCGGTCCTTCTGTGTTGGGCGCGGGTTTCAGAGGTACAGGGAGGCCAGCCGGCCGACCATGGCGACGACCACGACGACCAGGACGACGCGGACGAAGCCGGCTCCTCGTTTCAGGGCGGTGCGGGCGCCGAAGCGGGCGCCGAGGATGTTGCAGGCTGCCATGGCCAGGCCCAGTTTCCACAGGACGTGGCCCCCGGCGGCGAAGACCAGCAGGGCGCCGAGGTTGGTGCCGACGTTGATGATTTTGGCGGTGGCCGAGCTGGCGACGAAGTCCAGGTTGAGCAGGGCGGTGAAGGCGATGATCAGGAAGGTGCCGGTGCCGGGGCCGAAGACGCCGTCGTAGAAGGCGATCACCATGCCGGCCAGCAGCACAGCGGCGAGGCGCCGGCGCCAGGTGCGGGTCGGTTCGTCGACCACGACGCCGAAGTTGGGGCGTGCCACCACGAAGGCCAGCACCAGGAGCAGGAGCACCATGACGGCTGGGCGGAAGTACTGGGCGGGCATGTGCGAAGCGGCCAGGGCGCCGACCGCCGAGCAGGCGACGGCCAGCGCTGCGGCCGGGCCGGCTATCCGCCAGTCGATCTTCGTTCGCCGCGCATACGTGATGGCGGCTGACGTTGTGCCGCAGATGCTGGCCACCTTGTTGGTGCCGAGCGCCGTGACCGGCGGCAGGTTGGGCAGGCCGAGCATGAGCGCCGGCACGAGCACGAGCCCGCCGCCGCCGACCACCGCGTCGACCCAGCCCGCAGCGGCGGCCACGGCCAGGAGCAAGATGATGTACTGCCATTCCACGTGCGGATGTCCCCCTTCTCAGTCGAAGATCATCCTGGTGTAATGGCTTTATGCATCTCAACCCTTACGGCGAAGATGCGGTGCGGCTCGCCCTCGCCCTGGTGACCGACCCACCGGCCACCGATGACGAGCTACGTGCCCGCTGCCTCGCATATGACCTGGTCATCGAGCTGCCGGTGACCTCGTGGGACAGGGAGGCCACCGCGGAGTTCCTCGCCGAATGGCTGACCGTGATTGACGCCACCGTTCCCGAGGAACGGGCCGAGCGCCTCAACGACCTGCTGCGCTTGGCCTCCGCCTACCCCCGGCTGACAAACCACGCCGAGGACGGCTGGCACATCCACTACCGCGACCCGGAACAGCCGCTGGCCTCGGTGCTGCGCACCCTGATCAGCGTCGGCACCGCATTGCACCTGGCCGGGCGTGGCATGCACCGCCTGGGCCGCTGCGCCGCCGACGGCTGCGGCCGCCCCTACGCCGACTTCAGTCGCACCGGAACGCAGACCTACTGCTCCCCGGCCTGCGCCAACCGCTCAGCGGTCCGCCGCCACCGCGCCCGAACGCGATAGCAAACGCGGACGCGTGTCAGGAGGCGATGTGCGCACGGACAGCCGATGCCGGCTTGGACGTGCTGGTCGATCCAGCGTTGCGCCGCGAAGTAGCTGCTGTGCTGGACGCCGTGCCGATGCGACAGGCGCTTGGGCAGTTGGGCGGCGTGAGCGAACGAAATCCGCCGCGCTGGATCCGTTGCCGTGCCCCGAGGCGATATGCCCACGGCCGCCCGCGCTGGATCCGTGCCGTACTCCCGATGCGGGCGAACGGTATCGGTCAGCGTGCCCGGACGCGACGGGTGCACGATTGCCGGCGTCCGGGCCGGGTGGCGGTCAGGCGTTGGCCTGCTCGACCAGCTTGTCGACCGTGTCGAGGGTGAAGGGGCTGCCCGGGAAGAGGGCCAGCCGGTCGAGGGGCATGCCACCCAGGAGTTCGTACGGGCCATCGTCGCCCGCCATCGACACGAGCGGGCTGTCGCTGCCGGCTGCGAACGCGTCGCGCAGCAGTTGGGCGCCGCGCGGGTCGGCCATCCACTCGGCGACCGTCGAGTGTGCGACCAGCGGCCACCGGGCGTCGGGGGAGCCGGGCACCGCGAGCGTCACTGTGGTGCGCAGGTCGCGCGAGGAGGCGCCGACCGCGAACACGTAGCCGCCGTCCTCGACCAGCCAGCGGTTGAGGCGGGTGTCCCAGTAGGCGAGGTCGTCGCGGGGGATTCGTACGGTCACGGTGGCCGTGGCGCCGGCCGCCAGGTCGACGGTCGCGAAGCCCTTCAGCTCGCGCGGGGCGCGCCGCACCCGGGAATCCGGCTTGGCCACGTACACCTGCACGACCTCACGACCGTCGCGGCCGCCGGTGTTGGTGATCGGGACGGTGATGTCGACGCTCTCGGCTCCGGCCGTTGCGCTCGCCTCGCCGTACGCGAAGGTGGTGTAGGACAGGCCGAAGCCGAACGGGTAGGAGACCGGCTGCTCGCGCGCGTCGAAGCCGCGGTAGCCGACGTGCAGGCCCTCGCCGTAGCGCACGAACCCCGCCTCGCCCGGGAAGTCGAGGTAGGACGGGTGGTCGGACAGCTTCAGCGGGATCGTCTCGGCCAGCCGGCCCGACGGGTTGACCCGGCCGAACAGCACGTCGGCGATCGCGCTGCCGCCGGCCTGGCCGAGCAGCCACGCCTCGACGACACCGGGCACCGACGCGTCCCAGGGCGCGGTGCGTACGACAGCGCCGTTGTTGAGCACGACCACTGTGCGCGGGTTGGCCGCGACCACCCGCTCGATCAGGGCGAGGTGCGCCTCGGGCAGATCGAGGTCGGTACGGTCGGCGCCCTCGGTCTCGCGGGTGGTGCCCACGAAGACGACCGCCACGTCGCTGCCCGCGGCCAGGGCGGCGGCCTCGGCGATCAGCGTCTCGTCGGCGGCGTCGTTGTCGGTGCGGTAGCCGGGGGCGAACCGGACCGGCGCGGTCGTGGTCGCGGTGATCTCGGTGAGCGCGTCGTCGAGCCGCGTCGGGGTGATCTGGGAGCTGCCGCCGCCCTGGTAGCGCGGGGTGCGGGCGAACTCGCCGAGCACGGCCACCGACTGGCCCTCGGTGCGCAGCGGCAGGATGTCGTCGTTCTTGAGCAGCACGATGGCCCGGGCGGCGATCTCGCGGGCGAGGGCGTGGTGGGCCTCGGCGTCGTACGTGCCGGTGGCCGACACCGACTTCTCGACCAGGGCGCGGATGCGGGCCACGGCCGTCTCGAGCACCTCAGCCGGTAGCTTTCCGTCCCGCACGGACGAAGCCACCACGGCGTCCCCGGCGTCGTCGGGGCCGGGCATCGTGAGGTCGAGGCCCGCGGCCAGCGCGGCCACCCGGTCGACCACCGCGCCCCAGTCGCTGACGACCAGGCCCTCGAAGCCCCACTCGTCGCGCAGCACCTCGGTGAGCAGCCAGTGGTGCTGCGAGGCGTAGACGCCGTTCACCTTGTTGTAGGCGCACATGACCGTCCACGGCTGGGCCTGGGTGACGACCCGCTGGAAGGCGCGCAGGTAGAGCTCGCGCAGGGTGCGCTCGTCGACCTCGGCGCTGACGATCATGCGGTCGGTCTCCTGGCTGTTGACGGCGAAGTGCTTGAGCGAGGCGCCGACGCCCTTGCTCTGCAGCCCGCGCACCCATTCGGTGGCGAGAACGCCGGACAGGATCGGGTCCTCGCTGAAGTATTCGAAGTTGCGGCCGCCCAGCGGCGTGCGCTTGAGGTTGATGCCGGGGCCGAGCAGCACCTGTACGTCCATGGCGCGGCACTCGTCGCCCAGGGCCTCGCCCATGCGGCGCAGCAGTTCGGGATCCCACGTCGAGCCGGACGCGACCGCGGGCGGGAAGCAGGTGGCCGGGCGGCCGGCCAGCATGTCGCCGGCGTCGCTCTGCAGCCGGACGCCGTGCGGCCCGTCGGTGAGCGTGATCGCCGGAACGTCACCGGCGGCCGTCGTCTTCCAGAAGGCGCTGCCACTGGTCAGGGCGGCCTGGTCGGTCAGTTCCACGAATCCTCCGGCGGCAGATGAGAAGCTTACTGAGTACTTACTAGGTAATAACTAGGCGGTAACCTAACCTCTACGTTGCGTGCAGGACAAGAGCGGCGGCGAACAAGGAGTGAGTGTGATGTATCGGCGTGACCGTGCGCGGCTCCCCGCCGCCGAGCGCCGGCGCCAGATCGTCGAGGTGACGACGCGCCTGATCGCCGAGCGAGGCTTCTGGGGCCTGTCGATGCAGGACGTGGCCGACGGCTGCGGGCTCACCGTGCCGGGCCTGCTGCACCACGTCGGCTCGAAGGACGGACTGCTCGTCGCCGTGCTCGACCGCCGCGACGAGGAGGACATGCGCTCGGTCTTCGAGCAGGCGCCAACCTCCCTGCGCGAGACGTGCGCGGCCCTGGTCCGTCGTAACGCCGCCCAGCCCGAGATCGTCCGACTGTTCGCCGTTCTCGAGGCCGAGTCGCTGACCCCCGACCATCCGGCCCACACCTACTTCAGCCAACGCCAGCAGCGCACGGTCGAGATGCTCAGCGAGCTGGCCGAGGGCGAGGCCGAGGATCCCGCCGCCCTGGCCCGCCAGATCGTGGCGCTGATGGACGGCCTTCAACTCCAGTGGCTGCGCTACCCGGAGTCGGTCGACCTGGTGTCGGAATGGGACCTGGCCTCGGCCCGGCTGTTCGTCCCCGTCGCCGAAGAGGGGCGCACCCCTTGACATCACGGCCCGGATAACGGCATCTAGGCGTATGCCCCGCGGCGCTGCGAGGTCCCGCGGAGGTTTCCAGGCCGAAACGCGGGACGGAAGAGGGCGACCATGCGGATCAGCGACATTCTCCGGGTCAAGGGCGAACGAGTGGTGACGGTGTCACCCGAGGCGGACGTGACGGAGTTGCTCACCGTCCTGGCCGAGCACAAGATCGGCGCGGTCATCGTGAGCCGGGACGGCGACCGGGTCGACGGCATCGTCAGCGAGCGCGACATCGTACGGGCTCTGGCCGCCCGCGGCGCGGCCGTGCTGACCGAGCCGGTGGCCACCATCCAGACCACCGACGTGCGCTCGGTGACCCGCGACGCGGCGCTCGACGAGGTCGAACGGCTGATGACCGAGCGGCGTTTCCGCCACGTGCCGGTGATCGAGGACGGCGCGCTGCGCGGCGTGGTCAGCATCGGCGATGTGGTGAAGTTCCGCATCGACGAGCTCGAGCACGAGCGCAGCAGTCTCGCCGACTACATCACCGGGGAACGGGCCTGACGCCCTCCGCGCAGGCGTCGAGCAGGTCGTCGGCCGCGCATGGCGTAGCACTCGGCGACGGCGCCCGGCAGGTCGCGGCGCGCGCCGTGGCGGGCCAGGGTGGTCGTTCGTGGCTGCTCGCCGAGAGCGTGTTCCGGCTCAGGGTCGCGCGTGCCGCGGGATCAGGAAAGCCGCCACGGCTTCAGGCAATGCTGGACCAGGGCGAGCTGGCGTTGCGGGTCGTCCTGGCCGGCGTCGAGAACGGCGTGCACCTGCTGACCGATGGCGATCGAGAGCAGGACGTCGGCCAGGCAGTCTACGGGCACATCCCGTACGAGCTCGCCGTCCTCGACCGCCTCGGTGAGGTGCCGGCGCACCCGGCCGCCCCACATGGACAGGGCGTCGGACTTCCCGGTCGCGATCTGCCGGTCGACCGCCAGCCGCCCCCAGAAGCCCATCACCACCTTCGCCTCGTCCCGGGTGTGCTTGGCCAGCGGCAGAATCTCGCACAACGTGGCCTCGAGCGCGTTCAGCCCCCGCCGGCCGGCGGCCGCCGCGGCGATGCGCGCGTCGGCGCCCTTCAGCACCTGCCGGCAGGCCGCCGCCACCACCGCGTCCAAGCTGTCGAAGTAGTGCCAGAGCGCACCCGCTCCCACCCCCAGCTCGGCCGCGATGGCCCGGCTGCTGGCCGCCGCCGGACCGTCACGCCCGACCACCGAGAGGAAGGCGTCGACGATCTCCCCGCGTCGCTGGTCGTGGTCCACAATCTTGGGCAACCGCTTCCCCATTCCTCGTAGCACCACGTCCCCGCCGGACCGCAGCGTCGCGCCGGGTACCCCACCAGGGCGTTTCTACACGACCGATTTCCAGCGCCACCTGTGTCGCCGGAGGGTCGATCGATGGCCGCCACTAGGGTTCGGCCATGGATCTGCGGTTCACGGGCGAGATCTGGTTCTGGCGGGGCCCGGCTCCCTGGCACTTCGTCACGGTGCCCGACGAGGAGTGCGCGGCCATCGAGTCGGCGTCGTCGTTGGTCAGTTACGGCTGGGGGATGGTCCCGGTGACCGCCCGCATCGGCGCCACCGACTGGACGACCTCGCTGTGGCCCAAGGACGGCCGCTACATCGTCCCCATCAAGACGGCCGTCCGCCGCGGCGAGAAGCTCGAGATCGGCGACACGGTGACCGTCCACCTCACCGTGGACGCCTGACCGGGAAGCGGCGGGAGCGGGCCGGGCGCCGGTTCAGCCGTGGAACACGTAGTGGCCCGAGACGGGACGCCAGCCGGCGGGCGGGTCCTCGCCGGTGCGGCCGTCGACCGACTCGCGCAGCAGGTCGGCGTGGCCGGTGTGGCGGCCGTACTCCTCGACCAGGTCGACGACGATGCGGCGGAGGCTGAAGCGGGATCCGTCGGGCAGTGGTGCGCGCGCGAGCTGGTCGAGGCCGCCGTCGGCCAGGGCGGCGTCGAGCCGGGCCCGGCACCGGGCGACCGCGTCGTCGTACCGGCCGTACAGGGAACCGGGTTCGTCGTTGACGGCCGACGTGAACTCCGAGTCCTCGTCGTCCGGGTCGAGGTCGTCCCAGCCGGTCAGCGGCTCGCCGAAGAACCTCGTGGCGATCTTGTAGTCCTCGACCAGGGCCAGGTGTTTGAGCAGTCCGCCGAGGGTCAGCGTGGAGGGGCCGAGCCGGGCGCTCAGGCCGGCTCCGTCGAGGCCGTCGGCCTTCCAGCGGAATGTCGTCCGCATCCGGTCGAGCGCGCCCAGCAGATGCTCTGTCTCGGAGCCGGCCAGCGGCGGCTCCCACGGAATGTCGGTCATGGCGCCACCATAGGGGCCATTCCGGACGGTCGGCTTCCGGAACTCGGCGACTCCCGGCGGTCCGGGCGTGCGCGCGGGCGCTAGGGTCGCCGCGTGACTCAGTCCGAACGGCGCGACATCGCCGGACTCACCTGCGCCGACTGGAATGCCGGCGCGGACGGCCCCACGGTGCTGGCCCTGCACGGGCTGACCAACACCTCCGAGGTGTGGCGGGCGCTGGCCGAGGCGTTGCCCGGCACCCGCGTGATCGCCCCCGACCTGCCCGGCCGCGGCGGTTCGGTGACCACCAAGGCGGCGCCGGGCCTGGCGGGGCACGCCGCCGAGGTCGTGCGGGTCGCCGGCGAATGCGCCCTCGACGACGTGGTGCTGGTGGGCCACTCGATGGGCGGTTATCTGGCGCCCCTGGTCGCGGCGAAGCTGGGCGACCGCGTACGCAAGCTGGTGCTGCTCGACGGCGGCGTGCTGCCCGAGCCACGGTGGACCCTCCGGCGTCCCGTGGTCCGCGCCCAGTGGAAGCTGATCGTGCGCCCGCTGGGCCGAGCCTTCCCCGACGCCGGCGCGTTCGTCGACCAGGTCGAGGGCCGGGCGATCGCCCGCCGCCCCGACCTGCGGCCCCACCTGCTGCGGTGGGCGGCCCACCTGATGGACGGCGCCGGACGCCCCCGGGTCGACCAGGCCCGCCTGATCGACGACGCCGTGGACACCCTGACCGGCGCCCCCACGCTGCCGCTGCTGGCCGCCCTCGACGTTCCCGTCCACGTGATCCTGGCCGAGCACGACGGCGACGACTCCACCCGCCCGTTCATCACCGACCGCGGCCTCGAAGCCGGCCGCACCCAGCTGCCGCGCCTGACCGCCGAACGCATCCCGGCCAACCACGTGACGATGCTTTTCGACGAGGCCGCACCCCGGGCCGTGCACAACTAGTCGGCAACGGGGTTCGGCGAAGCCGTGCTGGGGCGGCTGCGGCTGTTCACCGCCGCGGTGACCAGGGCTATGAGCTTCGTGTGGCCGACCGGTGCGAGGCGGGCCAGCAGGTCGGGCAGCTTGGCGCTGGAGGCGATCAGCAGGCGGGCCCGGCGGCGGGTCACGGCGTCGAGGATCTGGGCGGCCGCCTTCTCGGCCGGAAACGTCAGCAGGGCGTCGAACGACCGCAACTGCGGGGCGATCTGGTCGGCGGGCACCTTGCTGCCCATGCGGGCGCTGGTCGCGATGCTGGTCCGGATGCCGCCGGGGTGCACGGTCGTGACGCCCACGCCGTTCTCGGCCAGTTCGGCCCGCAGCACCTGGCTCAGCCCGCGCAGGGCGAACTTGCTCGCCGAGTACGCGCTCTGCCCGTACAGCGCGATGAGCCCGAACAGGCTGGACACGTTGACGAGGTGGCCACCCGGCGTGGCCGTGAGCGCGGGCAGCAGCGCGTGGGTCAACAGCATCGGGGCGCGGAAGTTCACGTTCATGACGGTCTCGAACTCGTCCACCGTCATCTGGTCGAAGCGGCCGCCGAGCGCGATGCCGGCGTTGTTGATCAGCAGGCCGAGGGTGGGATGGGCGGACAGCACCCGATCGGCGACGGCGGTGACCTCGGCCCGGTCGCTCAGATCGGCCTGGACGGTCTCGACCTGCAGGGCGGGGTGCGCCTCCCGGATGCGGGCGGCGACGGCGTCGAGCGGTGCGACGTCGATGAGCACGAGATGACTGCCGCGCTGGGCCAGGCCGTACGCCAATTGCTCGCCGATGCCGCTGGCGGCGCCGGTCAGGACGGCGGTGCGCCCGGCGAACCGGTACGGGGTCATGAAGCTACCTCCTGGAAGGTCATGTCGCGGGTGACGTCGGCCCGCGGAGTGGTGACCACGTCCCGCAGGTAGTTCTGCCGCACGATCCACGGTGCCCGGTCGCCCTGCCGCGGGAAGAGGTCGAGCGCGCGTTGCACGTACCCCGAGGAGAGGTCGAGGAGCGGACGGCCGGTGCCCCCGGGGGCTGTCGGGGTGGCCACGGCGAGCCCGTGCTTCCGCATGTGCCGCAGCAGCCGCATGACGTACCGGTGGGACAGATCGGCCCGCAGCGTCCACGACGCGTTCACGTACCCGATGCAGTAGGCCAGATTCGGCACCCCGCTGAGCATGAGACCCCGGTAAGCGGCCCGCTCGCCGATCGTGACAGGCGAACCGTCGATCGAGACCTCGACGCCGCCCAGCGGCAGCAGCCTCAGCCCGGTGGCCGAGACGACGATGTCAGCCTCGAGCACCCGTCCCGACCGCAGCCGGATCCCGGACGGCACGAACGAATCGATGTGATCGGTGACCACGGACGCCCGGCCGGCGCGGATCTCCTCCCACAGGTCGCCGCCCGGAATCACGCACAGCCGCTGGTCCCACGGGTCGTACGCCGGCTTGAAGTGCTCGTCCACATAGGCCTCGTCGCCCAGCCCGCGCACCGCCATCGTGCGCAGCGCCTTGCGCACGCGCTCCGGGCGCCGCCGGGCGAGCTGATAGAAGGCCTGGGTGAGCAGGATGTTCTTGGCCCGGACGAGCGCGTTGGCCGGCTTGGCCGGCAGCACCCGGCGCAGCCCGTCGGCGATCACGTCACGGCGGGGGAGCGAGGTCAGGTACGTGGGGGAGCGCTGCAACATCGTCACGTGCGCCGCCGTCGGCGACATCGCGGGCACCAGCGTCACCGCGGTCGCGCCGCTGCCGATCACGACGACGCGCTTGCCCCGGTAGTCGAGGTCGCCGGGCCACGACTGCGGGTGCACCAGCCGTCCGCCGTACGACGCGAGGCCGGCGAATTCGGGCTGATACCCGGCCTCGTACGAGTAGTAGCCCGTGCAGGCGTACAGGAAATCGCACGTCAGAGTGGAACCGTCGGCCAGCCGCACGCTCCAGCGCGAGTCCGGCGACGACCAGTCGGCCGCGACCACCTTGGCCCCGAACCGGATGTGGCGGGTGATTCCGGCGTCCTGCGCGGTTTCCCGGATGTACGCCCGGATCTTGTCACCGGAGGCCAGCGACTGCGTGTCGGTCCACGGCCGGAAGGGGTAGCTGAGCGTGAACATGTCCGAGTCGGAGCGGATGCCGGGGTAGCGGAACAGATCCCAGGTGCCCCCGATGGCGTCGCGAGCCTCCAGAACCGCGTACGACGTGGTGGGGAAGGCCTCTTGCAGTCGCCAGGCGGCGCCGATGCCGGACAGGCCGGCGCCGATGATCAGCACGTCGACGTGGTCACCGTCCACTGCTGGTCTCCTCCCGATAGGCCGCCAGCCCGCCCGGTACGTCGGCCGCGTGCCGTATCCCGGATACCCCGCTCCACAGGAAAGTTGTCAGATAGTCGGCCAGCGCCTCGCGGCTGATCGGCTGCTGCTGCCGCAACCACCAGTCGCCGACCGACTGCACATACCCCACCACCCCGTACGCCCAGGGCAGCGCGGCGCCCGAGTCGAGCCCCCGGGCCCGCAGCCGGTCGCCGAAGATGCGCGCCAGCCCGCTGGCCACCGTGTCGACGACGTCGGCGACCACGTCGTGCTGGCGCGCGATCCCCGGCTGGTGCACGACGAACTGGTAGAGGCTGGTGTCGGCGGCGATGTGGGCCAGGTAGGCGTCGACCGCCGCACCGACGGCCTCGCGTTCCTCACGGACGGCGGCGACGGCCGGCACGATCGCCTCGAGCACCAGGGCCCCGGAGCGCTGACCGACCGCCAGCCACAGCTCCGACTTGTCGGCGAAGTAGCGGTAGAGGACGGGCTTGCTGACCCCGGCGTGGGCGGCGATGGCCTCCATGCCGACCTCGGGGCCGAGCTGCCGGATCGCATCGATGGCGGCCTCGGTGAGCTCGGCCCGGCGCTGCTCACGATGGCCGGCCCAGCGCCCGCGCCGGCCGTCGGTGTTCGCCGCTGCCTGTCCCGGCTTCATGTACAAGAAGTAACTGTTACCCCGGGTAACGTCAAGCCTTGGGAGGTTGTGCCAAGCGGACGGCGAGCTCGATCTGCCAGCGGGTCTTCATGCGTTCGGTGCGCGGATCCGTCAGGTAGGCCTCGTAGCGGCACCCGAACCGGTCGCCGGAGGGGTCTTCGCGGACGTCCAGGGCGAGGCTCTGGGCGCGGACCCATTCGAGGAGGGTCTTGTTGGCCTGGCGGCCGTGGTTGACGTATTTCAGGAATGCGTAATCGCCGGCCGGAAGAATGCCCGCGGTAACACGGTCGTCGCCTTTTACCGGGTCGTCCAGAATCACCGCCACCTCGACGTCCATGTCGGCTTCCATGGCCACGACATGCAGGCGGAAGAGCGTCGGGCCGTACGTCAGATCGCGGGCGTCGAGCCAGGTGTAGAGCTCGTCCATCAGCCTGTCGCGGACGGCGAACATGCCCCGGAACGGGGTGACCACACGGATCCCGGCGGTGTGTCGCTCGGGCTTGGCCGCCACGCCGGGGCCGTCGAGGATCTCCACCGGCGCAGCGTATCTTTCCGACGCCATTGTGACGCTCGGAAATTGCTCGGTGACCTTCGGTAATGATTCCGAACTGATTCTGTCTGATCGCACTCTTGACCTCGGACTTTAGGGTTTCGGGCGGGCCGGATCGGGGGGTGGAAAAGGTCGGACCATCATGTGAGATTGGTTTGCGGTGTCTGCGCTCGAACGCGCGGCTGAGCGTTCGAGGAGGATCGGTTGGACAGCGCTGACTTTGCCCTGCGGGCCTATGCCGAGGGGCGTGCCGACGGTGTGGCCAGGCGCCACGACCGCGAGCGCGGGGATGACGCGGACTATCGCGTGGGGCTGGCCGACGGCGAGCTCGAGGCGTTCGAGGCCGATCTGATCGCGGCCATCCGCAAGGCGATGGACGGCAAGCGCTGACATCATGGATGACGAGATCTTCGCGTACGTCACCGGGCGGTCCGACGGCATCGCCGGGCACCGGGACCCGGTGCGTGCGAGCCATGCGGCCACCGGGGCGGACTACCGGATGGGATTCCTGGACGGGCGGATCGAAGTGTTTCACCTGCTCGCCGCCGTGCGCCGGATCCAGGACGAGTCGGACGGGGACTTCCTTCGTTGATCACCGCAGGGACCGGGTCGATGTGAGGTCGGCTTATTGCGGCCGAAACACGACGACGACCTCGCGGTAATGAGGCGTGGGAACCCTGACGGGATGACCGAGGGTGCACTGACCGGCTTCACCGTGGCCGTGACCGCGGAGAGGCGGCGCGACGAGATGGCGGCGCTGCTCGCGCGGCGGGGCGCCCGGGTTGTCACCGCCTCGGCCATCAGCATCGTGCCGCTGGCCGACGACGACGCGCTGCACGCGGCCACCGCGGCCTGCATCGGGCTCGAGCCCGACCTGGTCGTCGCGACGACCGGCTTCGGTTTTCGCGGCTGGCTCGAGGCGGCCGAGGGCTGGGGGATGGCCGAGCGGCTGCGCGAGGTGCTGGGCCGGGCCCGGATCATCGCGCGGGGGCCGAAGCCGTGCGGGGCGATCCGGGCGGCCGGGCTCACCGAGGACTGGGCGGCCAAGACCGAGTCGACCGACGAGATCCTGGAACGGCTGCTCGCCGACGGCGTCGCCGGGAAACGGATCGTGGTGCAGGAGCACGGCGAGCCGCAGACCGAGTTCGTGGCCGCTCTGCGCGGGGCGGGCGCGGCGGTCGTCGAGGTGCCGGTGTATCGCTGGGTGCTTCCGTCCGACCTGGGTCCCGTACGCCGTCTCGTCGACCAGATCGCGGCCGGGCAGATCGACGCCGTGACGTTCACGAGCGCCCCCGCGGTCAAAGCGTTCCTGCGGGTGGCGGGGGAGTCGCAACCCGCCGTGCTGGAGGAGTTCCGCACCGGCGCCACAGTGGCCGCCTGCGTCGGGCCGGTCACGGCCGGGCCCCTCACCGACCGGGGCATCCCGATCGTGATGCCCGAGCGCTACCGCCTGGGCGCCCTCATCAAGACGCTGACGGACGAGTTGCCGCGGCGCTCGGTGAAGCTGAACGTGGCCGGTTCGACGCTGGAGATGCGTGGCCACGCCGTCCTCATCGACGGGGCGCCGCACACGCTCGCCCCGGCCGCGATGGCCATCCTGTCATCGTTGGCGGCGCGCCCCGGCGTGGTCGTCTCGAAGGAGCAGCTGATCGCCGCCCTGCCTCGCGGCAACGACGGCCACGCGGTCGACGTCGCCGTGGCCCGCCTGCGGACAGCGCTCGGCTCCGGCCGCCACATCGAGACAGTCATCAAACGCGGCTACCGCCTCCGCCTCGACGAGCCGGCCGCCTGACCTTCGAACGCCGGGCACCCGGACCGGCCGGTCGGGCCGAGTGCCGCCCCCGAACGGCCGCAACGTCGCGGCGGAGCCCCGATCGGAAGGACTTCGCATGCCCGCTCTCATCGCCGTCGCGCACGGCACCCGCAGCCCCGCCGGCCAGGCCCAGATCCGCGACCTCGTCGCCCGGGTCGCAGCCCGCCGCCCCGGTCTCGACGTCCGCCTCAGCTACGTGGACGTCCAGGAACCCAAGGTCGCCGAATTCACCCGCGTGCTGCCCGACGCGGTGGTCGTGCCGCTGCTGCTGTCGGCGGGCTATCACGTACGGGTCGACATAGCCGAAGCCGTGGCCGGCACCCGGATACCGGTGACCAAACCGCTCGGCCCGGACGACGTGCTGCTCGCCGGCATGCTCCGCCGTCTGCCCGCCGCCGACGCCGTGGTGCTGGCCGCCGCCGGCTCCTCCGACCCCGCCTGGCGCGCCGACGTCGAGCAGCTGGCGACCAGGGTCGGCGCGCGCGCCGGATACGTCTCGGGGCCGGGGGCACGCGTACCCGACGTGGTCGCCGACCTCCGTCGGCAGGGCGCACGTCGGATCGCCATCGCGGCGTACTTCCTGGCCGACGGGCTCTTCTACCGCAGCCTGAACAAGGCCGGCGCCGACTCGGTCACCCCGCCGCTGTGTCTCGACCCCGAGGTGACCGATCTCGTGCTGCGCCGCTACGAGTCCGCGCTTCTCACATCGGCGAACACCCGCTTGTAGGGTTTTCCGTACGGCGTCGCAACGACGGTGGTCCCGGCGGTAAACAAACGACGCCGAGTATTCGGGGTGTGACGGCGACCGATACGCACTGCCCCTACTGCGCACTGCAGTGCGGCATGACGCTGACCCCCGGGATCCCGCGGGTCAAGCTCGAGCCGCGCGAATTCCCGGTCAACAAGGGTGGCCTGTGCGCCAAGGGGTTCACCGCGGCCGACCTGCTGGATCATCGGGATCGGCTGCTGACGCCGCTGGTCCGCAAGGAAGCGGGGAATCGCACCAGTCCGCTCCGCGAGGCCACGTGGGACGAGGCCCTCGATGCCATCACGACCGCGATCACGACGGCGCAGCAGAAGCACGGGCGGGACAGCGTCGGGGCGTTCGGCGGGGGCGGCCTGACGAACGAGAAGGCTTACGCGCTCGGCAAATTCGTCCGGGTCGTGCTGCGGAGCTCGTCGATCGACTACAACGGCCGTTTCTGCATGTCGAGCGCGGCCACCGCGGCCAACCGGTCGCTCGGCATCGACCGCGGGCTGCCGTTCCCGATCGAGGATCTGGCGCAGGCGAAGACGATCCTGCTCGTCGGGGCCAACCCGGCCGACGCGATGCCGCCGAGCATGCAATATCTCGATGCCGGCCGCGAGCACGGCGCGCGCCACATCGTCGTCGACCCGCGCCGCACCAACACGGCTGCCGGCGCGCATCTGCACCTGCAACCACTGCCCGGCACCGACCTCGCTCTGGCCAACGGGATGCTGCACATAGCGATCCGTGAGGGTTACGTCGACGAGGACTTCATCCAGGCCCGCACCACCGGGTTCGACGCCGTCCGGGCGTCGACCAACTCGTACTGGCCCGAACGCGTCGAGCGCATGACCGGCGTACCGGAGAAGCATTTGCGGGAGACCGTGCGCCTGCTGGCCACGCAGGGACCGGCGATGATCCTGACCGCGCGCGGCGCCGAACAGCACAGCAACGGCACCGACACCGCCCAGGCGTACCTCAATCTGGCCCTGGCCCTCGGTCTGGTGGGCCGGCCCTTTTCCGGTTACGGGACCATCACCGGCCAGGGCAACGGGCAGGGCGGGCGCGAGCACGGCCAGAAAGCCGACCAGCTCCCGGGATACCGGAAACTGGACGATCCTGCGGCCCGCCGGCATGTCGCCGCGGTGTGGGGCATCGACCCCGACGACCTGCCTGGACCCGGCCGGTCGGCGTACGAGATGCTCACCGACGACAGCCTCCGGGTGCTGCTGGTGCTGGCCAGCAACATCGTGGTCAGCGCCCCGAACAGCAACCTCGTGCGGAGCAAGCTCGCAGCGCTCGACTTCCTCGTCGTCTCCGACATCTTCCGGTCCGAGACCGCGGAGCTGGCCGACGTCGTCCTCCCGACCGCCCAGTGGGCCGAGGAGGAGGGCACGATGACCAACCTCGAGGGCCGCGTGATCCGCCGCAAGCGCGCGCTGAACCCGCCGCCCGACGTGAAGACCGACCTGGAGACGCTGGCCGAGCTGGCGCGGCGACTGGGCCGCGAGGAGAGCAGCGACCCGCGCACGGTCTTCGACGAGCTGCGCCGGGCCAGCGCCGGCGGCATCGCCGACTACGCCGGCATCACCTACGAGCGCATCGAGGCCGAGGACGGTGTCTTCTGGCCGTGCCCGGCCGAGGACCACCCGGGCACGCCCCGCTTGTTCGCGGACGGCTTTCCGACGCCGGACGGCCGCGCCCGATTCATCCGGGTGGAGCATCGCGACCCGGCGGAAACGCCCGACAGGACATACCCGTACGTGCTCACGACCGGCCGCAACATGCAGCACTACCAGAGCGGCACACAGACCCGGCGGGTGAAGGCGCTCAACGTGGCGCTGCCCGAGCCCCGCGCCGAGATCCACCCCGACCTGGCCCGCCGCCACGGCATCGCCGACGGCGACCTGGTCGAACTGCGCAGCCGCCGCGGCGCCGCGGTGCTGCGGGCCCGGCTGTCCGACGGTATCCGCCCGGACACCGTCTTCGCCCCCTTCCACTGGCCGGGGGCGAACGCGCTCACCAACCCGGCCCTCGACCCGCACTCGCGGATGCCCGCCTTCAAGGCGTGCGCGGTCGCCATCACCCGTCTGCAACCTCAGTGAGAGGAACCGATCAGCGGTGCACTCCACCCCACGATTCCTGCAAGGCGTCTATTCGTTCGAGGGCAAGGGTCTCGACCGGCCCGCCCCGATCGACCCCGCGCTGTCCTATGTGGTGCCGAGCGGCATCACCGCGCAAGCCGTCTATTTCCGGGGCGGCAACGCAGCCGCCGAACTCGTCAGCGTCGTGCTGATGCGGGACGGCAGCCCGATGCGTTACTTCCCGATCGGGGCCAAGGGCGACGTCCACGTGCCGCTGCGCGTGGTCGAGGACCTGGTCGCCGGAACCGCGATGGAGCTGTGGCTGGCCGCGCCGGCCGGTGTCTCCGGCACCGTGGTCGTCGACCTCGGGCTGGTGGAGATCTGATGCGCACACGTCTCGTGGTCATCGGCAACGGCATGGCCGGCGCCCGCACCGTCGAGGAGATCCTGGCCCGCGGCGGCGACTTCGACATCACGATGTTCGGCGACGAGCCGTACGGCAACTACAACCGCATCATGCTGTCCAACGTCCTCGCGGGCGTCGAGGACGAGTCCGGCATCTTCCTGAACGACCTTTCCTGGTACGCCGACAACGGCATCACCCTGCACACGGGCACCCGCATCGAGCGCATCGACCGTTTCGCCAAGCGGGTCTACGCCGAGGACGGCACCGAGACCCCGTACGACAAGCTCATCATCGCCACCGGCAGCCGGGCCTTCGTGCCGCCGATCCCCGGCATCCACCGGCCCGGCCGCGGTTACCACCAAGGGGTTTTCGCGTTCCGCACGCTCGACGACACCCGGTCGATGATCCGGTACGCCAAGGAGCACCAGCGCGCCGTGGTCATCGGTGGCGGCCTGCTGGGCCTGGAAGCCGCCCGCGGCCTGCAGAGCCACCTGCCGCACGTGACCCTGGTGCACGCCGCCGGCCACCTCATGAACGCCCAGCTGAACGAGGTCGCCGGCGAGACGCTCAAGTCCTCGATCGAATCGCGGCTGGGCATCGAGGTCGTCGTCAACGGTCAGACCACTGAGATCCTCGGCAAGCACGCGGTGACCGGCGTGAAACTGGGCGACGGCCGGGTCATCCCGTGCGACGTCGTGGTGGTGGCGGCCGGCATCCGGGCCAACGCCGAGATGGCCGCGGCCAGTGGCCTGCCCGTCGAACGCGGCATCGTCGTCGACGACCAGATGCGCTGCCAGGACGAGGACGACATCTACGCGGTGGGCGAGTGTGCCCAGCACCGCGGCGAGGTCTACGGCCTCGTGGCGCCGCTGTGGGACCAGGCGAAGGTGCTCGCCGACCACCTCACCGGCGTCAACCCGTTCGCCGAGTACCACGGCTCGCAGGTGGCCACCAAGCTCAAGGTGGCCGGCGTCGACGTGGCGGCCATGGGCCTCAAGGAGCCGGAGCGCGACGACGACGAGTCGCTCACGTTCACCGAGCCGCGCAAGGGCATCTACAAGAACGTCATCATCCGCGACGGACGCCTCGTGGGCGCCACCATGGTCGGCGACGTCAAGAAGGTCGCCTTCCTCATGCAGGCCTTCGACCGTGGGCTGGCGCTGCCCGAGGAACGGGCCGAGCTGATGTTCGACCTGGGCGGCCCGGCGGGCGAGGTCAAGGTCGAGGAGATGGCCGACGACGAGCAGGTCTGCAACTGCAACGGCGTCAGCAAGGGCGCGATCTGCTCGACCGTGCAGTCCGGCTGCAAGACGGTCACCGGTGTCATGGACAAGACGCGCGCCGGCAAGGGTTGCGGCACCTGCAAGCCACTCGTGCAACGGATCGTCGAGTGGGCCGCCGGCGGCGAGGTCGAGGAGGACCCGGCCGCCTCGTACTACGTGCCGGGCATCCCGATGCCCAAGCCGGAGCTGATGAACGCGATCCGCGTGCACTCGCTCAAGTCCGTGTCGGCCGTCTTCGCCACGCTCGGCGGCGAGGAGGACGCGAAAAGCAAGATGGGCCTGGCCTCGCTGCTCAAGATGACGTGGGGCGGCGAGTACGTCGACGAGCGCGACGCCCGGTTCATCAACGACCGGGTGCACGCCAACATTCAGCGCGACGGCACGTTCTCGGTGGTGCCGCAGATGAAGGGCGGCGTCACCACACCGGCCCAGCTGCGGCGCATCGCCGAGGTGGCCGAGAAGCACGAGGTGCCGATGGTCAAGCTCACCGGCGGGCAGCGGATCGACCTTCTCGGCGTGCCGAAGGAGAAGTTGCCCCAGGTGTGGGCCGATCTGGATATGCCATCCGGTTACGCGTACGGCAAGAGTTTCCGGACCGTGAAAACGTGCGTGGGCTCCGACTTCTGCCGGTTCGGCGTGGGGGACTCGACCGCCCTCGGCATCGCGTTGGAGGAGCGGTACCAGGGCATCGAGGGGCCGGGCAAGATGAAGCTCGCGGTCACCGGCTGCCCGCGGAACTGCGCCGAGGCGTACGTGAAGGACCTCGGGGTCGTCGCCATCGACGGCGGGAAGTGGGAGATCTACGTGGGCGGCGCGGCCGGCGCCCACATCCGCAAGGGGGATCTGCTCACGACGGTCGGCACGGCCGAGGAAGTCATCACCCTGACCGGGCGGTTCCTGCAGTACTACCGCGAGAACGCGAACTGGCTGGAGCGGACGTACGCGTTCGTGCCGCGCATCGGCATCGAGCGTGTCCGCGACATTGTGGTCGACGACGCCGACGGGATCGCCGCGGAGCTGGACGCGGCGATGGCCGCGTCGGTCGCCGCCTATCGCGACCCGTGGAAGGACCGTGACGATCCGGCGACACCGGGCCAGTTCCGCACGTCGCTGCCCCTGACAGTGCTGCCTCAGGTTCCGGTGCGCGCATGAGGGCCATCGGGTTCGTCGACGAGATCCCGCTCGGCGAAGGACGCACGTTCGCCGTCGACGGGGAAATGGTCGCCGTCTTCCGGCTGCGCGACGGTTCGGTCCGTGCCACTCAGGCCGTCTGCCCGCACAAGGGCGGCCCACTGGCCGACGGGCAGATCGACCTCAAACAGGTGCTGTGCCCGCTGCACCTGAACGCCTGGGACCTGACGACCGGCTGCTCCCTGAGCGGCCAGCCCGATCTCGCGGTCTACGACGTGCACATCGACAACGACAAGATCCTGCTGGGGGAGCTCTCATGACTGCCACTTTGCCCGCGCCGTCTTTGAAGGGTCAGTGGATCGACGACTGGCGTCCCGAGGACCGCGAGTTCTGGGACACCACCGGCGCCCCGATCGCCCGGCGCAACCTCATCTTCTCGATCACGTCGGAGCACATCGGCTTCTCGGTCTGGTCACTGTGGTCGGTGCTCGTGCTGTTCCTCGGGCCCGAGTACGGGATCGACCCGGCCGGCAAGTTCCTGCTGACCGCCGTGCCGACGCTGGTCGGGGCGGCGCTGCGGATCCCGTACAGCTTCGCCGTGGCCCGTTTCGGCGGCCGCAACTGGACGGTGTTCAGCGCCGCCCTGCTCCTCATCCCGTCGCTGCTCGCGGCGTTCCTCATCCGCCCCGGCGTCGACTTCTCGACGCTGCTGATCATCGCGGCCGTGGCCGGCGTCGGCGGCGGCAACTTCGCCTCGTCGATGACGAACATCAACGCGTACTACCCGGACCGGCTCAAGGGATGGGCGCTCGGCATCAACGCGGGCGGTGGCAACCTGGGCGTCGCGGCCGTGCAGCTGGTAGGCCTCTTCGTGCTGGCCGTCTTCGGCGCCGGCCATCCCGGGCTGGTGGCCGGCATCTACATCCCGCTGATCGTGCTGGCCGCGCTGGGCTCGGCCCTCTACATGGACAACCTCGCGCAGGCCCGCAACGAGAAGCGCGGCATGCGCGACGCCGTCCGCGAGCCGCACACCTGGGTGATGTCGCTGCTCTACATCGGTACGTTCGGCTCGTTCATCGGCTTCGGGTTCGCCTTCGGCCAGGTGTTGCAGGTGCAGTTCGCCGACGTGTTCAGCACCCCGGTCAAGGCCGCCTACCTGACGTTCCTGGGTCCGCTGCTCGGCTCGCTGATCCGTCCCGTCGGCGGCGCCCTGGCCGACCGCCTGGGCGGGGCGAAGGTCACGTTCTACAACTTCATCGCCATGGCCGTCGGCGCCTCGATCGTGTTGCTCGCAGCCCAGATGCGCTCGCTGCCGCTCTACATCGTCGGCTTCATCGCCCTGTTCGTCTTCAGCGGCGTGGGCAACGGCTCGACGTACAAGATGATCCCGGCCATCTTCAAGCGCAAGCACCCGCACGACGACCACGAGGCCCGCCGCCTCTCCGGCGCGGTCATCGGCATCGCCGGCGCGATCGGCGCCTTCGGGGGAGTGCTGGTCAACCTGGCCTTCCGCCAGTCGTTCCTGACCACCAAGGAGGCGGACGCGGCGTACCTGGGGTTCATCGCCTTCTACGCCCTCTGCGTCCTGGTCACCTGGGTCGTCTACCTGCGCCCGGCCACCGCCCGCGTCTGAGGCCTTCCCGTCAACGGATCGACGCATCGGTCAGCGCCGTCGAGTTCGACCTGGAAGGGGCGTGCGGTTCCGTGGCGGACACGCCTGGGCCCACGCCCCTTCCGGCCACGCCCGTCGAGGCGCATCATGCGCGCTCAGCTCGCCGGCCTCGTGAACGGACTGCCGGACGGCCGGACCGGGCGGCGGTCCGTTCACGTCGATCCGCTTCTGTGCGGCGGCGCTGGTCCATCGAGCAGACCTCCACCCGCCGGTCTACGCTTCTTCAACGAGACTGACGCCGCCGTCTATCGTCGGACCATGATGGATCAGCGCCCCACGCCAGCCGATGTGGCCCGAGCAGCCGGCGTTTCGATGGCGGCCGCGTCGCGAGCCATGAACGGGGCCTACGGCGCGTCCGAGGCTGGCCGGCAACGCGTTCGTGAGGTGGCCGCGGAACTCGGATTCGAGCCGCACGCGGTGGCTCGAGCGCTGGCTACCGGGCGGGCCAGCGCGGGCAGGCGGGAACGCGTCGAGGTTCTGATCGTCGACCCGGATCCGGACGCCATGAGCGCCAAGCCGTTCTACGGGCGGGTGCTGGCGGGCGCGATGCGGGCCCTGGCCGACCGGGACATCTCGCTCGAGGTCAGCCGGGTCGCCGCGCTGCCGGTGGACGACGCCGATCCGCCGTTCGGACGGTTGCTGATCAATGCGCCGGGCGACGCCGGCGCCGCCTACGCCCGCCGGGGCCGGACGGTTGCCCTGGGCCGTTCCGCGCCGGGTGTCACCTTCCGGCCGAACCTGGCACGGCGGCAGAAGGCCGTCAGACGCGCCCACGCGAAGATCCGCGCCCGCGGCGAACGCGCGAGCGAGGTTACGGTTTGCCGCCGAGGGCGCCGAGCACGCTGCGGATCAGCAGCGCCGATCGGGCTCCCACCTCGTCGCCGCCGTCGGCCAGTTCAGCAGCGTCCGCGGGCAGCAGATACACCTCGTGCAGCAGTGCGAGGTAGACATTCCGGCACCAGGTTGGCTGCGCGGCGGTGATCACGCCGGATTCGTACAGGCGCGCGAAGAGCAGGTCGATGCCTGCCAGGACGTCGTCGTCGGGCCCATAGCTGAGGTCGACGACGAGGCGATAGCTCGCCTTGATCTCGAAGGCACTTTCCGTCAGGCGGTGCAGGGCGACCAGTGGGGGCGCCGTCCCCACCCGGGCCTGGTCGATGCCGTGCCGGTAGCGGTCGTTGAACCGCTTGGACAAGGCGTCGATCAGCGCTTTGCGGGACGCGAAGCGGCGGTGGACCGTCGCGCGGGCAAGCCCCGCGGCGTCGGCGATCTTCTCGAGAGAGGCGCTCGCGTCTCCGGCGAGAACCTTCTCGGCGGCTTCCAGGATCCGCGCGGTGCTGCGCTCCGCGTCTGCCCTCACGGCATCACCATACCGAACCCATAACTGAGACACAACTGACTCAGTTATTGACACAGCGGCGACATGGGGGTTGCATTTGTCATGCCTGAATCAGACCAGCCGAACAGGAGCACCACCATGGATTTGAACCTTGCCGGTAAGCGCGTCCTCGTGACCGGTGCGAGCAAGGGCATCGGGCTCGCCGTCGTCCGCGCCTTCCTCGACGAGGGTGCCGTGGTCTCCGCCGTGTCCCGGCGCAGCACCCCCGAGCTCGACGCGACCACGGCCACGTTCGTACCGGCTGACCTCGCCGACCCGGACGGTCCGCGGCGGATGGTCGAGACCGTGCTCGCCGCCGACCCTCGCCTCGACATCCTGATCAACAACGTTGGTGGCGGCACCACGACAGCCGAGGCCATGGCCGACCCGCTCGACGGCGATGACGACCTGTGGAACGAGGTCTACGCCCTGAACCTCTTCGCGACCGTACGGACCACCCGCCACGCCCTACCGGCACTGACCCGATCGCGGGGAGCCATCGTCAACATCAGTTCCAACAGCGCCCGCGCCCCGTTCGGCACACCGCTGGCCTACACCAGCGCCAAGGGCGCCCTGAACACGTTCTCCCGGGGCCTCGCCGAAAAGGTCGCCGCCGACGGGGTCCGGGTAAACGTCGTCACCCCCGGCGGCACGGACACCGACTTGATGGCGGGCAAGGACGGCTACCTCGCCACAGTGGCCGCGACCATGGGTATCGACCACGCCGACCTGCTCGCCGCGATGCCGGCGAACGGAGGCATGCTGACCGGCACCCTGATTGACCCGGCCGAGATCGCACGCGCGGTGCTGCTGCTGGCCTCCCCGGTCATGCCGAGCACGATCGGCGAGATCTGGGCGGTGGACGCCGGCTCGGTAAAGGCCGTCTGACGTTCCCCGCAGCCCGCACCTGGTGAGGATCACCCGGTTCGCTGGGACGTCCTTCTTGATCGAAGGACGGGCGCTCACAATCGCGCGGCCTTCTCAGCGCCACACCCCTGTCCCGCGGGTCAATACGTGGCAATCATGGATGACGGCCGTTGAACCGGCGCTGCGCCTGGTGATGCCAGCAGCGAGGTCACCGTGCCGGTCATGTGTGGGGTCGATCGACTTCGGTGAAGTGCTTCCACCACGCGGGCTTCGTCCGACACCTCATGTCCGATCGCTGTGACAGCCGTGAGAGCCCGCATCGAGAGGGTCCGGCCGCTGGTGCCGGGCGGCCTTCGTGGCGGTCTCGATCGAGGCTCGGGCGGCGGCGTCGTCCTCGGTGTCGGCGAAGACGGCCAGGACCTGCCGCCACTCGGCTGCGGTCAACGTCGCCCGGAAGTTGCGGGAGTCGTCCAGGCCCAGGTCGTCCGGGGCCTTCTCGGGAATCGTGAACTCGCACCAGGGCGACCAGCCGGCCGCCCCGACCGTCGGCGGTGTGCCCCGCGCCCGCCACCGGTAGGACTGGCCATGCTTCAACGGTCCGTGCCGGAACAACTCCAGGATCGCGCTCAGCGGGTCGCCGTAGTCGCCGGCCAGCTGCAGGTCTTCGACGGTCCGGCCGTAGACACCGGTGATCTGGAACGTGGACTCGACCCGCCGCAGCCCGGCGTGTGCTCACCGTCAGCCCACGATCGCTCGGATGACCGCGGTGCCCCCGTTCAGTTTCAGCAGGTGTACGACGTACCCTCCCGGTTCGGGCTTGGCTTCGGGTTCGGGTTCGTCGCATCCGACTCGCCCGCCGCCGTCGGCGTGTATCGCCACAGCGCATCCGGGGCCTGCCAGGAAACCGCCACCGCCGCCCATGCCATTGGGTTTGGTCAGTCGCACCCTGACACCGCCATCCTCCACAGAAGCCGACACCGTCCATCTGCGGAGTGAGAATTCGACCGAACCGGAGAAGGACACTTTGCAGTCGCCGTCGGCACACTCCGCGTATGTGGTGCCGCCCTCGCTCGGCGCCTTCGTCTTCCGTGGCGCTTGGGGCTTTGGTGCCGTCTCCGCTTCCCGTGACTCGGTCTTGTCCACGATGGGGGATGAGGATGCGGAACGTTCGGCATCACGGGTGTTCGGGGAGGACGAAGCGCGGTAGCCGGTCGCGGTGGGGGCGGTGTCAGGGCTCGACCACGTGGCGCCGAGGGACGATTCCACATTGGAGCCGCAGCCTGCCATGGCCAAAACCAGCAGTAGCGCCCCGATCGCGATGCGTTTGGTGGGGGAATCTGCCCAGTGCTGCATGCGCGGAGTCTAGTGCGACCCGACTTTGCCGCAGCCCTGCCCGTGACATCCACCTCGCCGGCGCCGAGGATATCGAGGGGTGTGCCGCCGGTCTTGATCATCGGGAAGCTCGCGGTAGCCGCGAACTCATTCGATCCGGGTTCGTAGGTCGTGCAGCCGCAGTGCCACCTGAAGTTGCAGGGCCCGGTCCGGCGTGCGCCAGTCCGCCCCCAGGATGCTCTCGACGCGGTCGAGTCGCTTGAGCAGTGTGTTCATGTGCACCTGGAGGGCGCCGGCCGTGCGGGTGAGGTTGCCGGAGTTTCCGAAGTAGGACGACAGCGTGGCTACGAGCTGGGTCGACCGGTGCCGGTCGTAGGACAGCAATGGCTGTAGCGAATCGGCGAGAAATCGGTCGAGGTCGGATGCCCGCTCGGTGTCGAACAACAGGGCGAACATGGCGAACGGCTCGGCCGTCGAGCCGCGGTCCGTCACCCCGAGGCTCTGCATGAGATCGCAGCATTTGCCGGCGAGCTCGAACGCCTTTCGCCAGTTGTCGTCGGTCACCGGCTCGGCGACGACCCGCACTGCGGAGCCGAGTTCCCGGCGGAGGCGCCGGTGCACCGTCTCCGCCAGTCGCGCGGGGTCCGGCGCCGCGGCGAGGAGAGCCGCGCGGCCCAGATGTTCCCCGGCGAGCCCGTTCCATTCGGGGGACTGCGCATGAAGACGGCGGCCGATCTCCGAAGCCGATTTTGTCGCCGATTTCGCGACGACGACGACGTTCAGCAGATTGATGTCCACGCCCCGCGCGTGAGCCCGGGCCCGTTGGGTCGGGCGTACCGGGGGAGCGGAGACCAGAAGTTCGGTGAGCAGTTCGCCGCTGACCCTTTCCTCCGCCGCGGCGACGGCGGTCTCCTTCAGGATGAGCAGACCCATGATCTGGGCGGCGCGCTCAAGCATGCGTATGTCGACCGGGGCGGGCTCCTCGGTGCGGGTCAGCAGGAGCGCACCGAGGTGGGTGTCGCCCGCTTGAATCGCCGCCGCGCTGTGCCAGAGCCCGGTGCCGTCGGTGGTTGTCGCCCATCTCCCGGACTGCCGGGCCTGCTCCACTGCATCGGGTGACGGCCGCTGTGCGGACTGCACGACCTCCGCATCGAGCGAGCACGTCGCGGTGACTGTGCCGGTCCGGTCGAAGACCGTGACCGCGCCTTTCAGGTGCTCGACGAGCAATTGGGCGATCTCGTCGGCTCCGCCGCCCTTCAGCACGACGTTGGTGAGGGACTCATGGACGGATTGGGCCCGTTCCATCATGGCGACCTGCTGTTCGATGGTGAGGAACGCGGCCTGCAGCTGCTTGAGGGCGGAGCGGCTCTCGTCGTACAGCCGGGCGTTGTTCAGAGCGATGGCCGCGTGGTCGGCGAACGCGCTGAGAAGTGCCACCTCGTCGTGCTCGAAGGGCCGTTCCGTGCGGTCCGCGGCGAACAGCACACCGATCACCTCCTCGCCCACCAGGAGAGGGACGCCGAGCAGCGCGACCATGCCTTCCGGGATGACCAGATCGTCGAACGTCCGGTCGTGCGGGACATCGCGCGTCTTGAGGTAGTTGCTCACCCAGGCCGGCGCGCCGGTGGCGATCACCCGGCCGCCGACACCGGTACCGGAAGGCACCCTGGCTTCGTTGAACGTCGAGGAGATCGTCCCCTCCGAGGCCTTGAGGGTCACCTCACCGTCCGGCCCCAGCAAGGAGAGGTACGTGAAATCGGTGCCGATCAGTTCGTGTGCCGCGTGAACGATCGAAGCCAGCACCGCATCGAGTTCTCCCAGGGCGGTCAACGACCGGGCCGTCGCATACAGCGAACCGAGTTCCCGTTCGCGCCGCAGGCGATAGGACGCAAGATCCGGGCTCGACGTTCGAAGTTCCGGCGGCTCGCTCATCGATCGGCCCTGCCCCTGGTGGAGGATCCATCCACTGCCTTCGGCCAAACAGTGGGGTGATCATCCCTCACCGGCGCCTTCCGGCGCACCTAGAGTTCCCGAACAAGCGTGTGACACGAGTCACAACCAATGCGCAAATCGGGAGTCTCTCATGACCATTTCCCATTTCGTGCACCAGCGCCGGTCACCGACCGTGATGAAGCTCGCCACGGCGATGGTCGGCATCGCGCTCCTGACCGGCGCATGCGGAGACGGTTCGGCCGACGACACCGCCGCGGCCGCGACCGGCGGCGGGCTCAAGGGCAAGACCATCGACTTCGTCGGGTACGGCAAGGACAACCCGTGGGGCGCCTACTTCAACAGCGTCTTCACCGCCAAGCTCGAGGCCGAGGGCGCGAAGATCGTGGATCTGACCACGATGGATCCCGGCACCGCGGTGTCGAACTTCAACCAGGCTGTCTCCAATCGGCCCGATCTCATCGTGGCCGCCCTCCTCGACACGTCGTCGATGGTGGTCCCGATCAAGAAGGCCAAGCAGGCGAACATCCCGGTGCTTGTCTTCGACGGCCGGCCGGATCCGTCCGTCGACGGCGACGTCATGCAGGTTCTCTCCGAGAACGAAGCGCTCGGCACCGCCGCGGCGCAGAACCTGGTGGAAGGCCTGAAGGCGCAGGGCAAGGAATCCGGAAGCATCGTCGCGATCACCGGCACCAAGTCGGGATTCGCGTCCCAGGACCGCATGAAGGGCTTCGAGGCCGAACTGGCCAAGACGCCCGGGTACAAGATCGTCGACGTCCAGGACGGCAACTGGGATCCGACGCTCTCCGGCAAGATAGCCACGCAGCTGTTCGCCAAGTACGGCTGCGGGGGTATCCAGGGCGCGTACGGCATGGCGGACTACCAGGCGCTGCCCATCATCGCGGCGGCCAAGCAGGCGGGCTGCGCGGTGGCCGGCAAGAACGGCGTCGTCGTCACCGGCAGCAACTGCTTCAAGGTCGGCATCGACGCGATCAAGGCCGGCACCCTCTACGGAACCGCGACCGAGGATCCCGGCACGATCGCCGAGCAGACCGCCTCGTACGTGGCCCGGTACTTCAACGGGGAGAAGCCGCCGGCCAAGGAGCTCGTCAAGGAAGAGCGCGTGACCGCCGCGAACGTCGCGCAGTACGCGGAACAGTGCAGCAAGGCATGAGCTCCGCGTCCACGACGGCGGGCGGCGAACTGGTCCGGGTCGACGGCCTCGTCAAGAGCTACGGCAGCACCCGGGCGGTCCGGGGCGCGTCCTTCGGCATCGCCCCCGGTGAGATCCACGCACTGTGCGGGCACAACGGCGCCGGCAAGAGCACGGTCGTCAAGATGCTCTCCGGACAGGAAGTCCCGGACGACGGCACCATCCGCGTCGGCGCCGAGGTCGTCGACCTGCGAAGCCGGCGGGTGGCGCAACGCGGTGGCATCGCCCTGGTCGACCAGGAGCTCAGCGTCGTGCCGACGCTCACGGTCGCGGAGAACCTCCTGCTCGGCGACATCAAGGCGAGCTGGGTCAATCGCCGGCGCACCTCCGGCGTACGGTTCCGGACCCTGCTCGACAGCGTCGGCCTCGGCCACGTCGGTCTCGACCAGCGACTCTCCGAGCTCGGCATCGGCGAGCGCCAGCTGATCGAGATCGCACGGGCCCTGGGCCAGGACGCGCGACTGGTGATCCTCGACGAGCCGACGGCCACCCTCAGCGATGTCGAGAGCGCGTACGTGTACACGGCGGTGCGCAGTGTGGCCGCGGCCGGCTGCGCCGTGCTGTTCGTCTCGCATCGGCTCGGTGAGGTCCTCGACCTGTCCGATCGGGTCACCGTGATGCGCGACGGCGCCGTGGTGGCGACCACGCCCGTCGCCGGCCTGACGATCGACTCGCTCATCGTTCAGATGCTGGGTGAGGCCCCGCACCGGCTCGGCCGGTCGACCGGCCCGGACATCGAGGGTTCCGCCGAGGTCCTGACCGTCTCCGGGCTGACCGTCCCCGGCCGGGTCGGGAACTTCGACATCACGCTGCGGGCGGGCCGGGTGTACGCCGTGGCCGGTCAACTCGGGTCCGGCGCTTCCGACGTGCTGCGCGCGATCGCCGGCCTGGTTCCGGCGGCCACCGCCGGCATCACCGTCGACGGGGTCACGGTCCGCCCCGGCCGTCCGGCCGCCGCGATCAGGGCCGGCATCGCGTTCGTCTCCAACGACCGCAAGGCCGAAGGGCTGTTCCTCGACAAGCCGGTCAGCTGGAACCTGCTCGCCACGCGCCTGCCCCACGTCACCCGGCTGGGGGTCCTCGACCGCCGGCGGTGGTCGGCGGCCCTGGCCGCGCTCATCGACCTGTGCGGTCTCGACGGCCGGCGCGCCGGCCACGACGTGGGTTCGCTCAGCGGCGGCAACCAGCAGAAGGTCTTCGTCGGGCGGTGCCTCGGACGCGACGACGTCCGGGTCCTGCTGCTCGACGACCCGACCCGCGGCGTCGACGTCGGCGGCCGCGCGGCGATCCACGCGCTCCTGCGGGACGCCGCCGACCGCGGCATGACCGTGCTGTTCAGCTCGACCGACCTCGGAGAGCTGCTCGACCTCGCCGACGTGGTGGTCACCATGCACAAGGGCGTAGCGGTCCGGCGGCACGACGGGGACACGGCCGGCTCGGTCCTGCTGCGGGAGATGACGCACGGCGCCGCGACCGTCACCGAGGAACGGAGGTGAACGCCTTGTCCGCGCCGGCCCGCCTCGATGCGGCCGCGTCCCCGGGCGGGCGGCGGCAGCGCTCGCGTGCCGACGTCGTCATCAACGTGATCGTGGTCCTGGCTGTGCTGGCGGCGATCGTCGTGGGCCTGTCCACCCATCGCTTCGCGACCGTCGCGAACGCCAAGGCGATCATCACGTCGGCGAGTCTGGTCGGCATCGCCGCGCTCGGACTGACGCTGATCACGATCGGTGGATCGGCGGTCTCGCTCGCCATCGCCCCGACCGTGGCGGCCGTCGGCATGATGTTCCTGTCGGCCCAGTCGCTCGGTCTCGTTCCGGCCCTGGCCATCGCCCTCCTCTGCGGCGTTGTCATCACCGGGGTGCAGGGCGCTGTCGTCGGCTACGCCGCCGCGAACCCCGTCGTCCTCACCATCGCGGCGAGCTTCGCGATCACCGGACTGGCCATCGGCATCAGCGGGGGCGCATCGGTCGCGCCCACCGGATCGGGGTACGACCGGCTGAACGCGACACCCGGCGGGGTGGCACTCAGCGTCTACGTGCTGATCGTGCTGGCGGTGGCCGTCGAATGGACGTTGCGGCGGACCGGCTTCGGGCGATCCCTCTACCTCATCGGCGCGAACCGACCCGCGGCCCGGGTCGCGGGCCTGCCGGTAGGGCGGACGACCGCGGTGGCCTGGCTCGGGGCGGGCGCGCTGTTCGCCGTGACCGCGGCGTTCACCGCCGCGTTCAACACCTCGGCGAACGTCAACCTCGGCGGCACGCTCACCTTCGACGCCATCGCCGCGGTTCTGGTCGGCGGCACGTCCATCGCGGGCGGGCGGGGCTCGGCGCTCCGCACCCTGGCCGGCGCGGTCCTGATCGCCGGGGTATCGGACATCCTCCTGCTGCGGGGCTATTCCACCGGAGTGCAGATCATGGTGAAGGGACTCATCGTCCTGTTCGTCGTCGTCATCGTGCACCTGCGTACCAAGGGAAGCCGGGCATGAGCGCCCGACGGCTCGGGCGACCCGAGATGTTGCTGCCGACGGCGGCGGCCGGCCTCACCGTCACGGCGTTCGCGCTACTCCCGGCGTACACCGATGCGGGTCTCTCGTCGTTCGACGTCTACAACACCTTCCAGATCTTCGCGCGGCTCGGCCTGCTGGCACTCGCGCTCGGGCTCACGATGATCGCCGGCGAGTTCGACCTGTCCGTGGTGGGCACGTACGCGTTGGGCGGGATGCTCACCGTCCAGGCCGGTCAGGAGCACTACGCCTACGGCCTGCTCGCCGCGGTGGCCGCCGGCGCCGCGATCGGCCTGGTGCAGGGCGGCCTGATCGCCGGTCTCAAGCTCCCTTCGATGCCGGTCACCCTGGCGACCTACATCGCGCTGCTCGGACTCACCAGCGCGCTGTCCGGCGGGCTCACCAGGACGTACTCCAACGCGTCGGTGACCCTCTGGGTCGACCGGACGGTCCTGACCTACTTCTCCCCGCGAAGCCTGATCACCCTGGGGCTCTTCGTCCTCGCCGCGGTCGTCCTGTCGCTGACCCGGTGGGGCCGTGAGCTCCGCGCGATCGGCGGAGACCGGCGGGCGAGCCGGGTGGCCGGAGTCCGGGTCGACCGTCTCCTCGTGGGCACGTTCGTGGCTTCCGGCGTGTTGTCCGCGCTCGGCGGCTCGCTGCTGAGCTTCAGCCTCGGCTCGGCGAACCCCGACCCCGGTGTGCAGCCGCTGATCGTGGCGGCCGCGGCCGCACTGCTCGGGGGCGTCTCCCTCACCGGCGGTCGCGGCAATCCGCTCGGGCTGCTCGGCGGGATCATGGGGGTCGCCCTGCTCACCGAGATCGTGACGGTCGCCGCTCTGCCGGTGTACGTCACCCAGCTTTTCTTCGCGGGCCTGCTCGGCATCATCGTCGTCATCGATGCCCCGGATCTGCACAGCGCGCTCGTCCGGGAGCGGACACGCCTCCGAGCCGGGACCAGTCGCCCGTCACCCGCGGGTGCCCAGCCGGGCAACCAGACCTAAGGAGCGCGTCATGCCAGAACCGTCACTGCTCTTCTCCGATCTCCGCTTTCCCGAAGGCGCCCGCTGGCACGACGGCCGGCTGTGGTTCTCCGACATGCACACCGGACAGGTGTTCCGGTCCAACCCCGCCGCGCGGACCCTCGAGGAGGTGACCGTCGTCGACGACCAACCGTCCGGTCTCGGCTGGCTGCCTGACGGCTCGCTGCTGGTGAGCTGCATGACCGATCGCAAAGTCCGGCGACTGGGTCCGGACGGACGCCTGAGTGTCCTGTCCGACGTGTCGGGCCTCACCGACGCGCCGATCAACGACCTGGTGACCACCGAGACGGGGGAGACCTTTCTCGGCGGCTTCGGATACGACCTCTACGCCGACGCTCCGCAGAAACCGGGCCCCATCTTCCGGATCGACGCCGACGGCCGGGCCGCCCTCGTCGCCACGGACATGGTCTTCCCGAACGGCATGGTCGTCCTGCCCGGCACCGCCACTCTGGTGGTGGCGGAGACGTGGGCGGCCCGCCTGACCGCCTTCGATATCGACGATCGCGGTGACCTGACCGGCAAGCGGATCTGGGCCGAACTTCCGGCGGGCTCGACTCCCGACGGGATCTGCGTGGACGAGGCCGGCGGAGTGTGGGTCTCGTCCATCACCACGTCCCGCTTCCTCCGGGTCGAGGCGGGTGGCCGGATCACTCGGACGATCGAGGTCGACGGCCGCTGCGCCACCGACTGCGTGCTCGGCGGGCCCCGCGGGACGACGCTCTTCCTGCTCACGTCGAACAGCTGGCAGCCGTCCGAGACCACGGTACGGGCCGGACGGATAGAAGCGGTCGAGGTGGACGTCCCGCTGCGACCCGCGAGCATGGAATCGGGGATCCGGTGATGATGCACGGCCTGATGCAGGACCGTCCGCTGACCGTGCCGACGTTGCTGTCGCGGGTGGAGACCACCTTCGGGCACAAGCGGATCGTCACCGGCGGCGCCACCGAGACCGTGACTACCTGGCGCGAGGTGGCGCCGCGCGTCCGCCGACTGGCTCGGGTCCTCGAGAGCCTCGGGGTGCCGGCCGGCGCATGCGTCGGCACCTTCGCCTGGAACACTCAGCGGCACGTCGAGCTCTATCTCGCGATCCCGAGCTCCGGGCGGATCCTGCACACGATCAACCACCGGCTCTTCGGCGAGCAGATCACGTTCATCGTCAACGACGCGGCTGACGACGTGCTGTTCGTCGACCGCACGATTCTGCCGGTGGTCTGGCCGTTGGTCTCCTCGTTCGGCACGGTCCGGCACATCGTCGTCATGGACGACGGCGGGGACATGCCGCTGCCCGACGACCCGCGCGTACTCGATTACGAGGAACTTCTGAGCCGGCAGGCGGACGGGCCGTTCGAGAACGTCATCGAGGACGAGAACGCGGCAGCGTCTCTCTGCTACACCTCGGGAACCACGGGCAACCCCAAAGGCGTGCTCTACAGCCACCGCTCCATCGTCCTGCACAGCCTGCTTCTTCTCGGCGCGGACGTCTTCGCGCTGAGCGAGAGGGACGTCGTGGCGCCGATCGTGCCCATGTTCCATGTGAATGCCTGGGGGCTTCCGTACGCTGCGATGCAGTGCGGTGCCGACCTGGTCCTGCCCGGCCCGGTCAAGAACCCGGACGAACTGGTCTCGCTCCTGTCCCGTCACCGCGTCACGTTCAGCGCTGCCGTCGCGACGGTCTGGCGGGATGTGATTCCGTCGCTGAGCGGCCACGACCTCAGCAGCCTGCGCCACATCGCCTGTGGTGGTGGCGCCGTCGACGATGCGCTGTCCCAGGCGTACGAGAACGCGGTCGGGATTCCGCTGACCAACGCGTGGGGAATGACCGAGACCAGCCCGGTCGTCACCACCTCCCGCTTGGCGACGCACCACGACGGCCTCACCGGCGAGGAGCGACGGCTTCTGCTCGGCAGCCCCGGCCCGGCGGTGCCGCTGACCGAGATGCGGGTCGTCGCCGATGACGGCGTCGAACAGCCGCGTGACGGACGATCCCCGGGCGAACTGCAGGTCGCCGGAGCCACCATCGCCGGCGCCTATTTCGGCGCGGACGGAGATGCCTTCACCCCGGACGGATGGCTGCGCACCGGCGATGTGGCAACGATCGACGAATGGGGTTATCTGCGCATCGTCGACCGCACCAAGGACCTGGTCAAGTCCGGCGGCGAATGGATCTCATCCGTCGTGCTCGAGAACGCGATCATGTCAGATTCGCGGGTCAAGGAGGCGGCCGTGATCGGCGTCCTCGATCCACGCTGGGGTGAACGTCCGTTGGCCTGCGTCGTTGCCTCCGAGGGTGCGATCCTCACCGCGGAGGACGTTCGCGCGCACCTCTGCGACCGAGTCGCATCGTGGTGGATCCCCGAACGCATCGAGTTGATGAACGAGATCCCGAAGACCGCCACCGGCAAATGGTCGAAGCAAGCGCTCCGTCAACGGTTCGCCGACTCGACCGATTCGCACTGAGACCGCATCACTGAGACCGCACCAGCGAGAGGAACCGCCATGCCGATCGAACCGCGCCTGGTCGTCACCGGCCACAGCTCCGGCGGCGATGCCGTCTTCGTCGACGACCGCCACCCCGAACCGCTGAGTGTCCAGGCCCTTCCCGGAGCCGACTTCTACCTGATGTGGGGCACCGCGGACGGGGCGCCGACGGTGGGCGACAAGGACGCCGTGCCGGTCCTGCGCCCCTATTTCCCCGGTGTCGGCGGCAGCCGGGTCATCTTCCTCCGGTGGGCGGCTCGATCGTCGGATCCGGAGCTCGTACCGGATGCGCGAAGTGTCCAGGCCGAGGTCGCGGACAAGCTTCCCGGCCTGCTTGATCCATTCGAGGACGACGGCGACGGCATGCACACGACCGACACCGTCGACTACGCGATCTGCATCGAGGGCGAGCTGAGTCTCGAACTCGACAACGGGGCGGAAACGATATTGACGCCGGGAACATGCGTGGTCCAGCGCGGCACCAGGCATGCGTGGAAGAACAAAAGCGATCAGCCGGCGCTGATGTGTTACGTGCAGATCGGTGCGGTGCGCGTCTGAGGCGTACGGCCCTGTTCCGCTCGCAGTCAGGCGGCGCCGGAAGGAAGCCTCTTGACCGCCCGAAGAGATAACGCATAGATTCCTGTCATTACTTCCGGAAGGTTTCCGGAAGTTTCGGTCTCCATCGTCCTCTTCGCAAGGAGTTCCGGTGCATCGTCTTCGACTTACCTTTGCTGTTGCCAGCACCGCAGTGCTGCTGGGCGGACAACTGACCTTTGTCGGCTCGGTTCCGGCCGGCGCCGCGCCGCCGGCTGCGAAACCGTCACCGCCTCAGGCCTACCCTGCCGATTCGCTTCGCGCGCTCGCCGCCCGCGTAGGCCTGCGCGTCGGCACGGCCGTGAACATGGATCAGCTCGGCACCAACGAGAAGTACACGCAGATCACCGCGCAGCAGTTCTCCTCGGTCACGGCGGAGAACGTGATGAAATGGTCCGAAGTGGAGCCCACCCGCGGCAACTACACCTGGGAGAAGGCCGACCAGCTCGTCGCGTTCGCGAAGAAGAACAAGCAACTGGTACGTGGCCACACGCTGCTCTGGCACAACCAGCTGCCCACGTGGCTGTCCTCCGACGGCTACACGACCACCTTGTCGAACGACGAGGTCAAGGCGGTCCTGAAGAAGCACATCTTCGACCAGGCGCGTCACTTCAAGGGCGACATCTGGCAATGGGACGTGGTCAACGAGGCCTTCGACGACAACGGCCAGCCCCGCCAGACGATCTGGTACAAGGCGTGGGGCGGCACCGGCTACATCGCCGACGCGTTCCGGTGGGCACATCAGGCCGACCCCAAGGCCTTGCTCTTCTACAACGACTACAACCTCGAGTTCACCGGGGTGAAGAGCGACGCCGTGTACGCGCTGGTGCGCTCGCTCAAGGCTCAGCGGGTGCCGATTCACGGCCTCGGATTCCAGGGTCACCTCTCCACCCAGTACGGCTACCCCGACCTCACGAACAACCTCGAGCGCTTCGCCGCCCTGGGGCTGAAGGTCGCCCTCACCGAGGTGGACGTCCGCACGCTGACCAAGGCGGACGCGGTCAACGAGCCGGTCGACGCGCTTGCCCCGTACGCCCAGGAAAGTTACTGGTCGCGCACGCTCAAAGCATGCCTGGCCATCCGTGCCTGCATCTCGTTCACGCCGTGGGGCTTCGGCGACGCCTACTCGTGGGTGCCCGGCGTGTTCGCCGACCCGCAGGAAGGCGCTGCTCTCATCTACGACGAGCAGCTGAATCCGAAGGGACAGTACGACGTGCTGCAGCAGGATCTGGCGCTTGCCGCGGGCGCCCCGCGCCGCTGAGAGCCGCCCCGCTGCCGCCGGCGCGTAGCCGGCGGCAGCCTGCTGTCCGCATGCGCTACCTCCCGGCTTCGTCCACAAGCCGCACCGGAATCAAGGTTTCCCCGGCCCGCACAGCCGCGTCGAGGCGCAGCCCACCGCGTACGGCAAAGAAGTGTGGGCTCTGGTGGACAACCTCGATCTCGCCGCCGCTGTCGATGGACGACGTCCGCCGCACCCGACGAGGGTCGAGGAAACAACCCGGCGCCCCGGCCCGTTCGATGATGCGAGCAACGATGTCGGCCGGGGTGGCGCTGGTCGTGTCGCAGATCAGGTCGTAATTCTGCAACCGGGTCTTGTCGGCCCCGTAACGGGCGAGGAAACGCTGCCGCTCGCTCTCGCTGCGCGCCGCCAGCTGCGTGCACGCATCCTCGAGGCTGCTGTACTGCTCGACTGGGCCGCCGGCGCGGCCCAGAACCCGCCGGGCCGCTATCACAGGGTCGGTGACCAGATGGACCTTGTACGCATCGCGGAAGAAGTGCCAGGCCAGGCGGCTGTCGACAACCAAGGGCAGGCCCGACGCCGCGATGTCGTACTGGAGCTGATCGATGTAGTGGTCAATTTTGTCGTCGAGCTCGGCGTGCAGGTTGAATTGGAGTGCGGTCATGCCGCGCTCGGCCGCCATCTGCCGGTAGAGGTCGCCGATGCTGACCCGGCGCACTCCCAGCCGTTCTGCCAACGCGACTGACACCGTTGACTTGCCACTGCCGAGGTCGCCGTTGAGGACGACCGTCCGAGGACCGGTCATCGATCAACTCTACGCGGTCAGTGCCGCAGCTGAACTCCTTGACCGATCGCGTCGGTATGGCCAGTTCAAGGAGTACCTGACCCGCGCCGATCTAGAGTTTGGGGTGCTGTGGGCCGCCGAGCTTGATGGAGATCGCGTCGACCAGCTTGCGGTGGGCGGTTCCGTCCGGCGGCGCCGAGTTCTCCTGGTCTGCTTCGGCGGCGACCTCATCGGTGATGAAGGCCGATTCGGTCAGCTGGATGAGAAGGTCGGTCCAGCGAGGCCCGGCCATCGCCGGGATCGGTGCTGGACGGGTCCGGGGGGCCGGCATCCAGGACTTCGGGTCCACCGATGTGCCGTCCGGCCGAGTACAGATGATCGCGACCGAGACGCTGTCCGCGTCGCGATACTGGTCGGCGATCTGCTGCATCGTCTTCCGGCACTGCTAATACAGGGCCGCGTCGCCACCCGGGCTGGCCCGGGCGGGTGCCGAGCCTGCTGCGGCGAGAACACACGCCAGCCCGGCCAGCCCGGCCGGGTCGGCCGGGTCGGCCTCCTCGCGCTCGAGCCGGGTGATGAGGACGAGCTGGCGGCGCAGCAGATTCTGGTGGCGGCGGCCCAGATCAGCCAGGCTGTCGGTGGGTGCCGCGACCGAAGAACATGACAACCTGGAAGTGGCGGCCTACGGCACGAAGCCTGCGAGCTGCTCGTCGAGCCAGGGGTACAGCTCCTCGGCCCTCGTGTTGAGCCGGGCCTTCAGGCCGCGGGTCGGCTCATCGGCCAGCACCTCGATCGAGCCGTCGGCGACCGCGTCGTAGGCCTGGGCGACGACGTCGGCCGGGTTGACCTTGGGGACGTCCCAGCGCGCCGACATCGCAGTGTCGACCATGCCGACCAGTAGGCCGATGACCTGGGTGCCCTGGGCGCGCAGCTCGACCCGTAGCGCGTTGGTCGCCGACCACATCGCCGCCTTCGACGCCCCGTAGCCGGTCGGCACGTTGATCCAGGCGGCGGTGGACAGGATGTTGAGCAGCGTTCCGCCGCCGTTGGCCGCGAGCACCGGTGTGAAGGCGCGCGCGACCCGCAACGTACCGAAGAAGTTGGTCTCGAAGGTCCGGCGCAGCTCGTCCTCGGGGCCGGAGATGGAGTCGCCGGCGGGGGCGATGGCCGCGTTGTTGATCAGCAGGTCGACGTCCGGGGCCGCTTCGGCAGCGCGGCCGGCGTCGTCGGGGCTGGTCAGGTCGAGGGTCAGCGGCCGGATGCGGGCGTCGTTCCACGGCTTTCCGGTACGCGCGGCGGCGTAGACCCGGGAGGCGCCACGCTCGAGCGCCTGGCGCACGAACTGCTCGCCCAGGCCGCCGTTGGCGCCGGTCACGAGGACCGTGCGGCCGTCGAGTGGCTTGTTCATCTAGACTCCTTCGACAAGTGGGGAATGCCCCCGGAAAAACTATGTGGGGACTATCCCCGGATAGTCAAGAAGGATGTGGTGATGGCGACAACGAAGCGCCCGATGCGCGCCGACGCTCAGCGCAACCGCGACGCGATTCTCACCGCGGCCCGTGAGACGTTCCAGGTCGACGGCGTGCTCACCTCGCTCGACGGCATCGCCCTGCGGGCCGGCGTCGGCAACGCCACGCTCTACCGCAACTTCCCGACCCGCGACGACCTGCTCGCGGCGGTCATGCAGACGAGCATCGCGGACGCGCTGACCGAGGCCGACGAATTGGCGCGTACGCTCGGGCCGCGCGAGGCCCTGGCCGAGTGGCTGAAGCACCTGACCTGGCAGCTGCGCATCTGGCACGACCTGCCGTACTGCCTGGCCGCCGCCCACCACGACGCCGCCTCGCCCATGAAGCCGGCCGCCGACCCCCTGCTGACCCGCACCGGCGCGCTGCTGGCGACGGCAAAGGCCTCGGGCGACGCGACCGCCGACATCACCGCCGACGAGGTGTACGAGTTGGTGCTCGCCCTGTCCTGGGCGGTCGACCGCTTCCAGGACGACGAGCCCGCCGCTCGCCGCCGCGTGGCCATGGGGACGGCCGGCATCTTCGCCTGAGGGGCCAGCAGACGTCGTGGCCGCTCGGCGCCAGCATCACCGCCGACGCCGCCGGCTGCCAATGGCGGAGACAGAGCCGCGCGTACGTTTCGGCCAGCTCGGCCGCGTCCAGGCCGGGCATGGACTCGGTCAGCCCGTCGCACGTCGCGCGGACGGTCAGCAGCCAGTCGTCGTCGGAGTAGTCGAGCAGCGTGCCGTCGAGGTCCAGCAGGACGACCCGCCGCACCCTCCGGCCGGGGATCTCGAGCCGGTCACTCAACCGGGCCGCCGCCGAAGCCGATCTCGTTGCCGTCGGGGTCGCGGAAGATGGCCTTGCGGACGCCGTTCTCGTAGGTCTCCACAGTGGCCGGTTCGAGGCCCCGGCCGGCGATCTCGGCCAGCCGGGTGTCGTAGTCGCCGACGAAGATGGTCTGCAGGGCGTGGCCGGCCCGCTCGGGTAGCACCTCGACGTAGAGGTAGCGGTGGTCGGCCAGTTCCCACACCGCCTCGGTGTCGTTGGGACGGAACGCCGGCTCGGCGCCGAGAAGTCGTTCGTACCAGGCGATGGCGGCGGCGTAGTCGCGGACCGGAACGCCGGCGAACAGGTCTACGGTCATGACGCTCAGGCTAGTGGCTGTCTCTCTACCTGTTTCCGCAGCCGGCGCGAATGATGGTTCGTCGGGCCTCGTTTCTGCCGTTCGTATCGCCGTCACAGTGACGCTGTTCCGAACGCCGCCACGTGGGAAGGGGCGATCGAACCGTGAGTCCTTGTCCGTACGGCGGCTGTATCAGCAACGTGCCGACACCCCCTGGACACGCTCCTCGGTCATCGTGTAGTCAGCGTGTCATTGGACTCTGATCTGCCTGGGGCGCCACGCGCTCGGCGGGTCAGTTCCCGGTGCAACTCCTTCACCGCCGGGTTGAGGTCGCCGGTGCGGCTGGTGAGGTGCACCTGGCGGGTGATTTTCGGCGGGCCGGCGATGTCGAGCAGCGCTATCCCGCCATGGGAGGTCACCGCCGACCGCAATATCAAGGCGACGCCGAGATCCGCCGCGACCAGCGCCAAGACCGCCTGGCTACTGTCAGCGCGGTGACTGATTCGGGCCTCGAAGCCGGCCGCGCGCGTCACCGACTCGGTCACCGCCTGGAATCCCGACTCGGCCCGGGACGCGATCCACTCGCCGTCGGCGAAGTCGGCCAGCCGGACCGGCCCGTCACCCGCAGGGCGCAGGCGCGGCGGGACGGCCAGCACCATGGGGTCGGCGAACAGCGGGCTCTGGGTCAGTCCGCGTAGGTCGGACGCGGGCAGCGGCGCGTATTGGTGGGTGATCGCCGCATCGATCGTCCCTAGCCGCAGGGCGGGCAGGGACGCCTCCGGTTCGAGTTCCGTGAAGATCAGCCGCAGCTCGGGGTGCCGCCGCCGGATCGCGCCCAGTGCCGGAGCAACGATCCGGGTGGTCGCCGTCGCGAAGGCGGCCAGCCTCAGCCGACCGTGCCCGACCGTTCCCGAGGCGAGGACCGCCTGCTCGGCCGCTTGCAGGTCGGCCAGGATCACACGGGCGCGTTCCACCAGGACCTCACCGGCATGGGTCAGCCGGACGCTGCGCGCCGCGCGTTCCAACAGGGGCACGCCGAGATCGCCCTCCAGAACGGCGAGCTGCTGCGACGCAGCAGCCGCGCTGCATCCGACCGCAGCGGCCGCACCCGCGATCGACCCGGACTCGGCGACGGCGACCAGCAGATGCAACCGACGGGTGGCGAGCATCGGAAAATCTTATCCTTGACGACGCGGATACCAGCTTTCCGAGTGGTCACGTCGGCGTCCAGAATCACAGCGTGACGATGCACGATGCGAGCTTTCGCGGATTCGCCAGCGACAACTACTCCGGCGTCCACCACGAGGTCATGGCCGCTGTCGCCGCCGCCAACGGCGGCCATCAGGTCAGCTACGGCGGGGACGTCTACACCGAGCGGTTGCGGGAGGTGTTTCGTCACCACTTCGGCCCGGAGGCCCGGACGTACCCGGTGCTCACCGGTACGGGCGCCAACGTGATCGCTCTGCAGGCCGCCTGCGACCGCTGGGCCTCGGTGATCTGCGCTGAAAGCGCCCACCTCCACGTCGACGAGTGCGGCGCCCCGGAGAAGGTCGCCGGCCTCAAACTTCTCACCGTCCCTACCACCGACGGCAAACTGACCGTAGAAGCGATCCGGCGGGAGGCCCGAGGTTTCGACGACGAGCACCGTGCCCAACCCCAGGTGGTCTCCCTGGCCCAGGCCACCGAACTGGGCACGGTCTACACCCCGGCCGAGATCCGCGCCATCACCGACTTCGCCCACGCCCACCACATGCTGGTCCATCTGGACGGCGCCCGACTGGCCAACGCCGCCGCCCACCTCGGCTTGCCGCTACGCGCCTTCACCACCGACGCCGGAGTCGACATCCTCTCCTGCGGCGGCACCAAGAACGGCATGCTCCTCGGCGAAGCCGTCGTGATCCTCAACCCCGCCCTCGACCGAGGCGTCGACCACCTGCGCAAGGCGTCCATGCAGCTGGCCTCGAAGATGCGCTTCATCTCGGCGCAGTTCCTCGCCCTCCTGGATGGCGACCTGTGGCTACGAAACGCCACCCACGCCAACACCATGGCCACGCTGCTTCATGACCGGATCCGCGACCTGCCCGGCCTGACAGTCAACTACCCAGTCCAGGCCAACGCCGTCTTCGTCACTCTCCCCGAACTCGCCCTGGCTGCCCTGCACGACCAGTTTCACTTCTACGATTGGGCCGGATCCCACGCCCAAGCCCGCTGGATGACCACCTTCGACACCACCCCGGACGACATCACAAGCCTGACCAGAGCAGTGGAAACGGCTCTGACGTCGTAGGAGCAAAACGGTAGATAGCGGCGCGAAAGGCTACGTGGGGTCACACTCTTGCCGCGGCGCGGCCCGCCCGACCATCCACAGCCGCACTGCGGACACACCGAACGCTGCGGTTTCCTCGCTGCCGCGATCCGAACCCGGCTCCGCCGGACCGTACGCCAATGCCGCGCCCGGCACACCGCGGAACAGACCCGACCTGACCGATCTTGAAGGTCAAGGACGGGCAGTTAGAGCGCGGGCGAGCAGTTCGTGGAGCTTGGCGGCGCGCGCCGGGTGGCGGTGCGACATCCAGGCGACCCGGCCGGCCAGGTGGGCGGCGAAATCGGCGTGGCCGTCGCGGTTCGCTTCGGCGAGCCCGTGCCGGGCGGCGTTGTGCAGGACGGCGCGCAGCCGGTCGTACTGCTCGCGGGGGACGGCCGGGCGCCCGTTGACGACCAGGCCGGTCAGTTCCTGGCGCTGCGACCGCCGGCGGATCCGGGTCTTGCCGGGGTGGACGCGGAAGCCCTCCTCTGCGGCGATCAGGCCGGTCAGCTCGACGAGCCGGTCGACGCGGGCGTTGGTGAGCGTGCCCGAGAAGGCCAGATCGTCGGCGTACCGGCCGTAGGTGACGCCGAACCGGTCGGCCAGCCCGCTGAGCCGCCGGTCGAGGCGGAAGGCGCACAGGTTGGCGAGCGCGGGCGAGGTCGGCGCGCCCTGCGGCAGGTGGGGTTGGCGCAGCAGCGCGGCCAGGTGCGGGTCGGGCGCTTCGCGAAGGACGTGGGCCGGTGTACGCGTGGTGGTCAGAGCGGTCAGGGTGTGCGCGACCGGCTCGGGGTAGCCGAGGCCGCGGAACAGCCCGTAGATCCGGGCCGCCGTGATGCTCGAGAAGAAGGCCCGCAGGTCGAGGCGCACCAGCACGTCGGCGCCGGTGTGGGCCCGCGCGAAGGTGTGCGTGCCCCGGCCCGGCACGAACCCGTGAGCGCTGTCGTGCACCGGCGCCACCGACAGGATCTGATCGAGCAGGCGCCGTTGCAGGTCGCGCATCCGCGGTTTCGGCGCCTCGATCAGCCGGTGCGGCCGCCACACGTACCGGTAGTGGCGCAGTCGTTCGTCCCGGGCGTGCCGGTTGATCTCGCGCCGGTCGGCGAACCAGTCGAGCGCGTCGCCGTCGAGCTCCAGAAACGCGGCGAGTTCCGCCAGGTCGCCCAGAGCAGGAGCACCCCACCGCATCCGTACGACCCGGGTCGGCGCCACGATCCGGCGCCGGATGACCGCGCGGCGGGCCAGGGCGCGGTTGATCAGAAATTGACGCAGTTCCCGCGGGCGGTCGACCGGTGCGCGCGGGTACGCCGACAACACGGCCGCCACCAGCCGTCGCGCCCAGGGCACGCGCCCCGCGACGACGGCCCGTACGACTGCTTGCATCTGCGCCGGACGCCAGTCCGTGGTGAGCAGAGCGTCGGCGAGGGCGCCGGCCACCTGCGGCGGGGCAGCGTGCCCTGACGATTCCCGGTCGTGCCTGCGCAGTGCCGCGCGAAGCGCTGCGTCGCGCCGGCGATGCGCTGCGGTGCTCAATCAAGCGTCCTCGGGGTTGCCCCGAAGAGCCCCCGCCGCCGCGAACGGCGGTCGACGGCCAGCTCAGGACACGCTGCCATCGGGCCAGCATAGAGACCCCGCGCAAGATCAGTCCGGCGTCCCGGCGGGCTGGGCCCGCCCCGCCAGGCAGGCCCGCCCGCTGGGCCTGTCGTCGTGACACCCACGATCCTGAACCGTCCCGCGCCGGAGGAGCCCGGGCGTGACACCCCTGCCATCGACTACGTCGTGCACCACCGGAAGGCGAACAGCGCCCAGACGGCCAAGACCTACAAGCTGACCACCGCCACCCTCGCACCCGGCGCGACCCTCGAGGTGCGCCGCCGGCATTCGTTCCGGGTCATCACCACGCGCCGCTACTACCCGGGCCCGCACGGCATCGCGCTTCAGGTCACCGGCGTCGCCTCCGAGGTGGTCTCCTTCGAGCCGGCGCCGTAGCGGCGGACCGCGCGGCGGGCCAGCGAGGAGCGGTGGACCTCGGACGGGCCGTCGTAGATGCGGAACGGGCGGATCTCGCGGGCTATCCGGGCCGTGGGCAGGTCGGCCGAGACGCCGGCGCCGCCGCACATCTGGACGGCCCGGTCGGCCACCCGGTGCAGGGCTTCGGCGCCGAAGACCTTGGCCAGGGAGGTTTCCTCGCGGCTGGGCCGGCCGGCGTCGAGGGCCCGGCACGCGGTGAGCAGCAGGGCGCGGGTGGCCGCGAGGTCGATCTCGTTGTCGGCGATCATCAGTTCGACCATGCCGTGCTCGGACAGGCGGCGGCCGGCGGCGGTGCGGTCGCTGACGTAGGCCACGGCAGCCTCGTGGGCTCGCTGGGCGGCGCCGAGCCAGCGCATCACATGCGTGAGGCGGGCCGGGCCGAGGCGCACCTGCGCGTACCGGAAGCCCTGGTCCACCTCGCCCAGCACGTCGTCCGGGCCGACTCGGACGTCGGTCAGCTCCAGTTCGCAGTGGCCGCCCAGCATCGACTTGTCCATGGTGGTCACATGCCGCACCAGGCGGATTCCGGGTCGGTCGGCGGGAACCAGGAACATCGTCGCGCCGCCCTCGGTGCGGGCCATCACGATGAGGAATCCCGCGCCGTCGGCGCCGGTGATGAACTTCTTCCGGCCGGTGACGAGCCAGCCGTCATCGGATGCGCGGGCGGTAGTCCGGAGCGCGTTCGGGTCGGAGCCGGCGCCCGGTGGCGGCTCGGTCATCGCGAAGGCCGAACGCACCGAACCCCGGGCCAGGGGAGCGAGATATCGCTCCCGTTGCGGACCGGAGGCGACCTGGTCGAGCAGGTGCAGGTTGCCCTCGTCGGGGGCGTTGATGTTGAGCGCCATCGGGCCGAACAGCGAGCGTCCGGCGGCCTCGAAGACCGGGGCCCGTTGCTCCATGTTCAGGCCCAGACCGCCGTACTCCAGCGGGGCGTGCGGGGCGAAAATGCCGGCGAGCCGAGCCTTCTGCTGGAGCTCGACGCGAAGACTTTCACCGCCGGCCGCGTCGACGGAGCCGTCCGAGCTGTCCTCGGCAGGGATCACATGCTCGTCGATGAATGATCGCGTGCGCTCGACGATGTCGCTGGTCATAGCCACCCCGCTCGTGACGATCTCGTTAAGGAAATGTTGCCGGGAGTGTTGCCTGTCACACGGGTGAAGGTCCACACTCTTGGCTACCGAGCGAGCGCTCGGGCTGTATCAGCTTGATACGGACGGGAAGGGCGCGTCAATGGCGACGGAGACACATCAAGCCATGACAACCGAGGTCACGGCGGAGGCCACGTTCGCCGCCTGGCTCGGCCGACTCACCGCGGCCCTCGAGGCCGCCGACGCAGCGGGCGCCACGGCGCTGCTCGCCGAGGACTGCTGGTGGCGCGACCTGCTCGCGCTCACCTGGGACCTGGGCGTCCACCACGGACGCGACCAGGTCGCGGCGATGCTGAACGAGCACCTCACCCCGGACTCCTTCACGAACATCGCGATGGTCACCGAGTTCGGCCCGCGCTACCAGGGCGACGACGTCGTCGAGGGCTTCATCACCTTCGATACCCCGCTCGGGTACGGGCGGGGCGCCGTCCGCCTGCGGCTGGAGAACGGCCGGTGGGTCGCCTGGACGCTGATGACCGAGCTCGACGACCTGCGCGGCCACGAGCGCCGCATCGGCGCCCGCCGGTCGCGGGGCCCCCGCCACGAGGCGACCGGCAACTGGCTCGACGAGCGGCGGGAGCACGTCCGCTTCGCCGGCCGGGAGCCGGACGTGGTCGTGCTCGGCGCCGGCCAGGGCGGGCTCGCGGTCGCCGCCAACCTGGGCCTGATGGGCGTCGACACCCTGGTGCTCGAGAAGAGCGAGCGGGTCGGCGACGGCTGGCGCAAGCGCTACCACTCGCTGGTGCTGCACGACCCGGTGTGGGCGGACGCCCTGCCGTACATGCCGTACCCCGAGTCGTGGCCTGTCTACTGCCCGAAGGACAAGATCGCCGACTGGTTCGAGTCGTACGCCGCGGCCATGGAGCTCAACGTCTGGACCTCGGCCGAGATGACGTCGAGCAGCTTCGACGAGGCGGCCGGGCGGTGGACGCTGGTCGTCCGTACGCCCGAGGGCGAGCGCGAGGTGCATCCGCGCGACGTCATCCTGGCCACCGGCGCCGCGGGTGAGCCCAACGTGCCCGACTTCCCCGGCCGCTCCTCCTACGAAGGCGTCAGCTACCACTCGAGCGGCCACCGGAGTGGCGGTGACTGGTCCGGTCGCAAGGCGGTCGTCGTCGGCGCCTGCAACAGCGGTCACGACATCGCGCAGGACCTGTACGAGGCCGGCGCCGACGTCACGCTCGTGCAGCGCTCGTCGACCCACATCATCAGCCAGGAACACGGCATCCCGGCCATCTTCGGCAGCAACTTCGTCGAGGGCGGCCCGCCCACCAAGTACGCCGACCTGCTGGCCGCCGGCACGCCGTGGCCGCTCGTGCTCGAGATGGCCAAGGAGGGCGTGCAGGAGACCGCTCGCAAGGACGCCGACCTGCTGGCCGCGCTCGACGCGGTCGGGTTCAAGCGCAACGACGGGCCCGACGGCACCGGCCTGATGGGCTACGCGCTGGCGTACGGCGGCGGCTACTACATCGACGTGGGCGCTTCCCGGCTGATCGCCGACGGGAAGATCAAACTCGCCCAGGGCTCCGGGCTCGCGGAGTTCACCCCGGACGGCGTACGCCTGGAGGACGGCCGCACCCTCGAAGCCGACCTCGTCGTCCTCGCGACCGGTTACCGCAACATGCGCGAGACGGCTCGCCGGCTCTTCGGCGACGAGGTCGCCGACCGGCTCCCGCTCGTCCTCGGCATCGGCGAGGACAGCGAGATCGGCGGACTGTACCGGCGCACGGGTCACCCCGCGTTCTGGTACATGGGTGGCCCGCTCGCCTGGGTCCGCATCTACTCCAAGCACCTCGCACTCCAGATCACCGCGAAGCAGGCGGGGATCCAGCCGGAGTAAACGCCTTTCAGCGATACCGCCGGGTCGGCGACCCGGCGCGATACCTCATGCCCGTCCGCAGAGGAGTCAGCCCATGAAACGTCCTATAGCCATCGCCTGCGCCGGTCTTCTACTCGTCTCGGCCTGCGGGAACGGCGACTCTGACGCCGCCGCCGGCGGCAACGACAAGAAGCTCGTCTACTTCATGGCCCCCAACACCACTCCCACCCGCTACATCCAGCAGGACGGCCCGGCCTTCGAGAAGGCCATCAAGGCACTCGACCCGAGCGTCGAGGTCAAGTTCGTCAACGCCGGCGGCGACTCCAACCAGCAGCTGCAGCAGGCCAACGCGGCCATCGCGGCCGGCGCCAAGGCCCTGGTCGTCGTCGCGGCCGACCCGAACACCAGCGCCGGCCTGTTGCAGGCGGCCGAGCAGGCCAAGGTGCCGGTCATCGGCTACGAGAACCCGCCGGTCAAGGGCACGATGTACGCCCAGGTCATCTTCGACCCCGAGAAGGTCGGCGAGCAGCAGGCCACGTACTTCGCCGAGCAGGTGTCCAGCGGCAAGCTCGGCGCCAAGCCGGTCAAGGTCTCCCGCCAGTACGGCAACAAGGGCGACGTCTACACGACCCAGATGCTGGCCGGGCAGAACAAAATCATCGATCCGCTGATCCAGAGCGGCGACATCCAGGTCGTCTGCGAGGACTACATCAAGGACTGGGCGCCCGACAACGCCACCAAGGCGACCGAGCAGTGCCTGACCAAGACGCAGAACGGCGTGAACGCGTTCTTCGGGTTCTACGACGGCATCACGGCCGGCATCATCGCGGCGCTCAAGGGCAAGAACCTCAACACCCCGGTGTACGGCGGTCAGAACCCCGAGTTGACGGGGCTCCAGTACATGCTGACCGGCGATCAGCAGGACAACGTGCTCAAGGCGTTCTCGGTCGAGGCCGAGGCAGCCGCGAAGATCGCCCTCGCCGCCGCCGCGGGTCAGGCGCCGCCGGCCGACCTGGTCAAGGACACCATCGACAACGGCGCGATGCAGGTGCCCACGGCCAAGCTCGAGTCGACGCTGATCCACCTCGAGGACGGCAAGGACCCCGGCGACGCGGTGCAGAAGGCCGTCGACCTCGGCATCTTCACCTGGGCGCAGATCTGCGAGGGCCCGGCCGCGTCCACCGAGACCTGCAAGACCCGGAACAAGTAGCCCATCGCATGAGGGGGTGGCCGGAACTCACCGGCCGCCCCGCGGGGAGGACGTCCCATGAGCTTGCTCGAGCTCACCAAGATCTCGAAACACTTCGGCGGCGTACGAGCCCTGCACGAGGTCGACCTGGCGGTGGACCCGGGCGAGGTCGTCGCGCTCATCGGCGACAACGGCGCCGGCAAGTCCACCCTCGTCAAGATCGTGTCCGGTGTGGAGTCGCCCGACACCGGCGAGATCCGGGTCCGCGGCGAGAGTGCCCGCCTGGTCTCGCCGCGCGCGGCAGCCGAGGCCGGAATCCGTACTGTGTTCCAGGACCTGTCGTTGTGCGACAACCTCGACGCGGTGCAGAACCTCTTCCTGGGCCAGGAGAAGTACGGCCCGATGTGGTCCGGTCGCCGCATCCGCCGGCACGTCATGGAGGACCACGCCCACCGGATTCTCGAGTCCCTGTCGGTCAAGCTGCGCTCGCTGAGCACCCCGGTCGTCGCGCTCTCGGGCGGCCAGCGGCAGGGCATCGCGATCTGCCGGGCGCTGATCAGCGACCCGGCCGTGGTGATCCTGGACGAGCCCACCGCGGCCCTGGGCGTGTCCCAGCGCGCCGAGGTGCTCGACCTCATCCACCGGCTGCGCGACCAGGGCCGGGGCGTCGTCGTGATCTCACACGACATGAAGGACGTCCGGCAGGTCGCCGACCGGGTGGTGGTGCTGCGCCTGGGCTCCCGGGTGGCCGAGTTCCGCCGCGGCGAGTACACCCCGTCCGACCTGGTCGGCGCGATGACCGGCGCCCATGAAGGAGACGAGCTGTGAGCATCGCTTCTCCGCAGGCTTCCGGCGCGAACGGGACCCCGGCCGGCGCCCATGAAGGAGACGAGCTGTGAGCACCGCGACGACCTCCGCGCCCGGGACCCGGCGAACCCCGGCCGGCCGGGCCATCGAGATGGCCGCGCGGGGGCATCGCAGCCTCCCGGTGCTGATCGTGCTGGCCATCATCTGGACCGTCTTCTACAGCCAGAGCCCGGCCTACCTCAGCTTCCAGAACATCACCAACCTGACGCTGCAGATCGCGACGACGGCGATCCTGGCCCTGGGCGTGGTCTTCGTCCTGCTGGTGGGCGAAATCGACCTCTCCTCGGCCGTCCTTTCAGGAGTCTGTGCCGCCATCGCGGCCGGACTGGCCGTCAACAGCGGTCTGGCTCTGCCCCTCGCCATCGCGGTGGCGATCGCCGCGGGCATGGCGATCACGCTCGTCGAGGCCCTCGTGATCACGTTCGGGGTGCCGTCGCTGATCGTGACGCTGGGCGGCATGGTCATCCTGCAGGGACTCATTCTGGTCGTGCTGCCGCCCGAATTCACGGTCAGCGTGGCCGGCACCTCGTTCGCGAAGATCGCGAGCACGGCGATCCCGGCCGGCGCCGGCTATGTGCTGGCCGCGCTCGGAACGCTGGCTTTCGCCGCCTACCGCTTCTTTCAGTACCGGGAACGGATATCCACAGGCACGCGGACGTCGCCCGTCTCGGTCGTCGTGCCGTCGGTGCTCGTCGCAGTCGTGCTCTTCGGCGGGGTCTTCACGCTGACCCGCCAGCGGGGGCTGCCGATGCCGGTGCTGATCGTCGCGGTCATGCTGCTGATCGCCTGGTACTTCACCACGCAGACCCGATACGGCATTCACTTGTACGCGGTGGGCGGCGACCGGGAGGCGGCCCAGCGTGCCGGCGTCCCCGTGCGGCGCATGGTGATCTATTCGTTCCTGATTCTCGGGGCGTGCGCGGCGATCGCGGGCATGGTGGACGCCTCCCGGCAACTCGGCGTCTCGGTCACCTCCGGCGCCGGACCGCTGATGCTGAACGCGATCGCGGCCGCCGTCGTGGGCGGCGCCAGCCTGTTCGGCGGGCGCGGGTCGATCTGGTCGGCCATCCTGGGCGCGCTGGTCATCGGCTCGATCAGCAACGGCGTGCAACTGCTGGGCCTGACCACCGAGGTGCAGTACTTCGCGACCGGGTCGGTGCTCATCATCGCCGTGGCGGTGGACGTGGTCCTCACCCGCGGCTCGCTCTGGCCGGGCCGGCGCCGATGAAATGGATACCTGATCCGGTACGGATCCACGACACCCGCATCGTGCGGTTCGCTGAATGGCTGGTCGACCAGGGCCGCGCCGGGCTGACCGACGTGACGGACTACCGCGAGCTGCACGCGTGGTCGGTGGCGGCGCCGGGCGAGTTCTGGTGCGCGGTCGCCGAGTTCTTCGACGTCGAGTGGGCCGCGCCGCCGCGGGAAGCGCTGGCGGAACGGCGGATGCCCGGGGCCGTGTGGTTCCCCGGAGGCAAGCTGAACTTCGGGCGGCATCTGCTGCGCTCCGGACGCGACGACCAGGCCGCCGTGATTCTGGTCGCGGAGAACGGCGACAGAACGGTCCTGACATACGCCGAACTGCGCATCCAGGCCGGCGCGGTGGCCGGACGGTTGCGCGCCCTCGGCGTCGAGCCGGGCGACCGGGTGGCCGCCTATCTGCCCAATTGCGTCGAGGGAGTGGTCGCGTTCGTGGCCACCGCGATGGTCGGCGCGGTGTGGGCCCAGACCGGACTCGACTACGCGGCGCCCTCGGCAGCCGAGCGGATGGCCCAGCTGAACCCGAAGGTGCTGATCGCCGGCACCGGCTACCGCTTCGGCGGCAAGGTCCACGACCGGCGCGCCGCGGCCCGCGAGTTGCGCGAGTTGCTACCCGGCCTGCAACACACGATCACCGCAGAGACCGCCGGCGTTGCGGATAGCTCATACGGTGTGGAGCGCGCTGTTCCGGTGGGGACCGCCGCGGTCGGGGACAGCTCGTCCGGTCTGGAGGCCGCTGTCCCGGTGCGAACCGCCGGGGTTGCGGATAGGTCATCCGGTCAGGAGGGCGCTGTCGCAGCCGAGCCTTGGCGACTCTCGGATGGCTCATCCAGTTCTTGGGTGGAGGCGCTCGCGGCGACGCCTGTGCGGGAGGCTCTGGCTGTTGATTTCGATCACCCGTTGTGGGTGTTGTTCACGTCGGGGACGACGGGCAAGCCCAAGGGGATTGTGCACGGGCACGGGGGAGTGCTGCTGGAACAGCTCGTGTCGCCGGGGCTGCACATGGATCTGCGGGGCGACGACACGTTCTTCTGGTACACCACGCCGAACTGGATGATGTGGAACGCGCAGATCTGCGGGCTGCTGCACGGCTCGACCATTGTCTTGTATGACGGTAAGCCGACCTTCCCGGGCCCGGATGCGTTGTGGCGAGTGGTTGCCGACCATGACGTGACCGTGTTCGGCACCTCACCGGGGTATCTGGAGGCCTCGCAGCGGGCCGGCCTGAAACCGGATATCCCCTCCGTTCGGCTGGTCGGCGTCACCGGGTCCGTGCTGCCGGCCACGGCCAACGAGTGGTTTCGCGAGAACGTCAGCGACACTGTCCAACTCGGGTCGATGAGCGGTGGCACGGACATCTGCGGTGTCTTTGTCGCCAGTGCTCCCACCACGGCGGTGTACGACGGTGAGATCAGCGCCGCCGCCCTGGGCGCGTCCGTCGAGGTGTGGGACGCCGACGGCGGCCAGGCGCCGGACGGGACGCCGGGCGAGATGGTGATCACCGAGCCGATGCCGTCGATGCCGCTCTACTTCTGGGACGACCCGGACGGGCGGAAGCTGCGGGACACCTACTTCGACGTCTTTCCCGGCGTGTGGCGGCACGGCGACCTGATCGAGCGGACCCCACGCGGCGGCTACGTGATCCTCGGGCGCTCCGACGCCACCATCAACCGGCACGGGGTGCGGCTGGGCTCGGCCGAGATCTACGCGGCGATCGGCGACCTGCCGAACGTGGCGGACGCCCTGCTCGTCGGAGTGGAGCAGCCGGACGGCGGCTACTGGATGCCGCTGTTCGTCGTGCCGGCCGGAGCGGTCGAGCCGGCCGCCGTCAAGCGGGTGATCGCCGAGCGCACGTCGCCCCGGCACGTGCCCGACGACGTCATCCTCGTGCCCAGTTTGCCGCACACCAGGACGGGCAAGCGCCTGGAGGTTCCGGTCAAACGTATCCTCCAGGGCGCCGATCCCGAGCGCGTGATCGACCGGGGAGCCGTCGACGACGCCGGCGCCCTCGACACGCTGATCGCGGCGGCGCGCGCGGGACGGAGCCAGCCGTGAGCACGACGAAAGAGGCGAAGATGTCAGCCGGGCACGAGTGGCGCGAGTACGAGGCGCAAGACCTCTCGAACATCCTCGACGCCGCCCTTCAGGCCTTCTTCGAGCACGGCTATCACGGCACCACGACCCGCGACCTCGCGCGCCGGTCCGGCCTGTCGGTTCCGGGGGTCTACCACTACTACCCGTCCAAACAGGACATCCTCTTCGACCTGATGAACGTGATCATCGATGAGCTGCTGGAACGCAGCAAGCAGGCCCTGGCGGCCGCGCCCGGCGATCCGCGGTCGCAGTTCGACGCGCTGGTCGAGTCGCTGCTGCGGTTCCACATGTACCGGCGGATCGGCGCCACGGTGTCGACGGCGGAGCTGCGCAGCCTGGAGCCCGAGAACCGCGAGCGCTACGTCGCCAAACGCGACGAGCAGCAGCGCATGCTCGACCGGGTGATTCTCGACGGCGTACGGGAGAAGGCCTTCGCCACCCCGTATCCGAAGGACGCCAGCCGGGCCATCGCGTCGCTCTGCGTGGGTGTCGCGTCGTGGTACCGGCCGGACGGGTCGCTGCCGGTCGAGGCGCTGCTGGAGCGGTACTCGACGATCGCGCGTTCCATCGTCGGCATTCCGGGCGAGACCACGTGAGCGCCGGACGGTCGGCGCTGGTGACCGGCGCCTCCCGCGGCATCGGGCGGGGAATCGCGCTCGCCCTCGCCGCCCAGGGGTGGAAGCTCACGGTGGTGGCGCGCGATCCGGACCGGCTCGCTGCGGCGTTCGACGGTGTGGGCGCGTCCCGGATCGACAGGATCGCTGTCGACCTGGCGGCACCGGACGCGGCTGACGCCGTCGTGGCCGCGTACGCGGAGAAGAACTTGTCTTTGGACGCGCTGATCCTGGCGGCCGGCGTGGGATCGGCCGCGCCGCTCGACGGCTATCCGGTCGGGCGCTTCGACAAGCAGTTCGCGCTGAACACGCGGGCGCCGTTCGTGCTCGTCAGCCAGTTGCTGCCGCTGCTGCGGGCGGCTTCGGGCGGGGCGCGGGTCATCGCGCTGGCGTCGATCGCCGGCGTGCACGCGGAAGCGTCGCTGGGCGTGTACGGGGCCAGCAAGGCGGCGCTGCTCGCGTTGTGCCGCACCGTCAACGCGGAGGAATCGGCTCGCGGCGTCACGGCGACGGCAATCGCGCCCGGCTACGTCGACACCGACATGAGCGCCTACATCCACGACACCGTGCCGCCCGACACGATGATCCCGGTCGACGACGTCGTCCGCACGGTGACGGCCGTCCTGGGGCTGTCGCCGCGCAGCGTGATCGACGAGATCGTGATGCGCCGGGCCACCGCGGTGGGACACCGGCCGTGAGCCTCGACGTCGACGGGGTGCGGGCGTTCCTCGAGCAGCGGGGGATCCCGGTGGCCGGGCCGCTGGCGAGCACCCTGGTCAGCGGCGGCCGGTCCAACCTGACGTACGCGGTCACCGACGGCGCCCACCGCTGGATCGTCCGGCGGCCGCCGCTGTCCGGCCTCACCCCGTCGGCCCACGACGTGGCCCGGGAATGGAAGGTGACGCAGGCTTTGCAGTACAGCGCGGTGCCGGTTCCGCCGGCGGTGGCGCTCTGCGAGGACCCGGGACTGATCGGGGCGCCGTTCGCGGTGTCGGCGTTCATCACCGGCCAGGTCGTGCGCACCCGGTCCCAGCTCGAGGCGTACACCTCGCGCGAACTCGAGTCGTGCGTGACCGAACTGGTGCGGGTGCTGGCCGACCTGCACGCGGTGGATGTCGACGAGGTGGGGTTGGGCGGTCTGGGCCGTCCGGACGGCTTCCTCGACCGTCAGGTGCGGCTGTGGTGGCGGCAGTGGACCGAGGTGAAGAGCCGGGACCTGCCCGACGCGACGGCCCTGCACAGCCGCCTGGCCGGGGCGGTGCCGGCCCGGTCGGCCCACATCGGCGTGGTGCACGGCGACTTCCGGATCGACAACACGCTGCTCGACAGCGCCGACATCAGCAAGGTCCTGGCCGTGGTCGATTGGGAACTGGCGACGGTCGGCGACGTGCTGACCGACATCGCGCTCATGTGCGTCTACCGCCAGCCCCAGCTCGACCCGATCCTGGGCCTGGACGCGGCCTGGGCCAGCGACCGCCTGCCCAGCGCCGACGCGATAGCCGAGGCCTACGCCCGCCGCCGTGGCGTGAACCTCGACCACTGGCCGTTCTATCTGGCCCTGGCCAACTTCAAGCTGGCCGTCATAGCCCAGGGCATCAGCTACCGCGCCCGCCGGGGCGCCGCCGCGGATCCGACGTCGGCCCGGGCCGAGGACGCTGTGCAGCCGTTGCTCGCGGCCGGCCTCCGCGCCCTCACCCCGTGATCGCCCGCCGTACCCTGCCCGCATGCCTACGCCGATGAGCCCGTCCGTCCGCCGATCGGTCACGGTTGTCGCCCTGGCACTGGCCGACGCGGTCGGTGTGCTCGTGCTGGTTGCCGAGACGAACGAGCCGTCGCCCCGAGGCGGCGACCGTGCTACCGCCCGGCTGCCACCGGTGCGACGGCGCGGAGTTCGGCGGTCAGCCTCGCGGCGAGATCCGAGGCCGATTCCGACGGCGGCGAGGGGGTGGGTTCGAAGAACGTCACCTTCAGCCGGGGACGTCGCGGGAAGCGGGTGATGTCCACGGTCCCGGAGACCGCCGCGCAGACGATGCGGGACTGGGGCACGGCCTGAGCGAGGCGTCCGACACCGCTGCGGGCGCGTAGCTGCCGGCCCTGCGAGCGGCTGCCTTCGGGAAAGATCCCGACGCAGCCGCCGGCCGAGAGACACTGCACCGCGGCGTCCAAGGCGTCCGTGTCGGTCTGGCCGCGCCGGACGGGGATCTGCCCCATCCCGTCGAGCACGCGCCGCAGCAGCGGGTTCTTCCAGAGCGATGCCTTCGCGAGGGCCTGGATCTGCCGGCGCCGCCGGGCGGCGAACGCGATGACCACGGGATCCCACGCGCTGTCGTGGTTGGCCGGGACGATCGTCGCGCCGTGCGTCGGGAGGTGCTCCAGGCCGACCACCTCGAGACGACCCCACCAGCGGACGATCGGCCCTGCCGCCGCCATGACCGCTCTATAGACCGGCGGAATCCGGCCCGCGTTGTCCGTAGCAGCGGCTGACCGATTGCGTTCCATGACTCACTCTCACTGTTCAGGCCCGAGCAGAGGTGTGTCGGCCCGCCGGATCAGCACGGAGGAGAAGACGACATGTCCCCGATCGGACAGGCGCCGTCGCGGTAGGGCTGGTTGACTGCGAGTATGCCCTTTGAGCGGTACGGCGTGCCGGCTGGGGTGTCGCAGCGGCACTGGACCGGCGACGACGGGCATCCGGTCGTGGGCGCGCCGTAGTCTGCTCGCATGTCGGATCTTCTGGGACAGGTTCACGCGGCTGCCGGGGCCTATCTCGCGTCGCTCTCGGGGCGGGCGGTGCAGGATCCGGCGGCGCTGTCGCTTCTTGCTGAGCTGGGTGGTCCGTTGCCGGAATCGGGCGGCGATCCGGCCGAGGTGATCGAGCGGCTGCTCCGGGTGGGGACGGCGGCCGGCACGGCGTCGTCGGGGCCGCGGTTCTTTCATTTCGTGACCGGGGGAGTGACGCCGGCGGCGCTGGCCGCGGACTGGACGGCGGCGCTGCTCGACCAGAACGCGTTCTCGAAGATCTCGTCGCCGTTCGCGCACGAGGTGGAGACGGTGGCGCTGGGCTGGCTGCGGGACCTGTTCGGGCTGCCCGAATCGTGGGGCGGGGCGCTGGTGGGCAGCGCGACGTTCGCCAACTTCACGTCGCTCGGCTGCGCGACTCACTGGTGGGGGTTCCAGCACGGGATCGACACGGCAGCGGACGGGCTGGCCGAGCTGCCGCGGATGCCGGTGCTGTCGTCGGGGTACGTGCACGCCAGCGCCCGCAAGGCCCTGCAGATGCTCGGGCACGGGCGCAACGCCGTGATGGTCTGCGCGCGAGACGGCGTCGGGCGGATCGACCTCGGCCTGATGCGGCGGCACCTGGATTCGTTGAAGGGCGCCCCGGCCGTGCTCATCGCGAACGCGGGGGAAGTGAACGCAGGCGACTTCGACCCCGTGGCCGAGTTCGCCGGACTGGCCGAGGAGTTCGGCTGCTGGCTGCACGTCGACGGTGCGTTCGGCTTGTTCGCCGCCCTTTCCCCGCGCACGGCGCCTCTCGTGGACGGCATCGACCGGGCCCACTCGATCGCGGCCGACGCGCACAAGTGGCTCAACGTGCCGTACGAGAGCGGCTTCGCCCTGGTTCGTGACCAGGCCCGGCTGGGGGCGGCGTTCGGCATGCCGGGTGCGGCGTACCTGCCCGGGCCGGGCGATCCGGCGAGCGGCTACGCGCTGTACGGGCCGGAAAGCTCCCGCCGGGCGCGCTCGCTGCCGATCTGGGCCACGCTGGCCGCGTACGGGAAAGCCGGTCACCGCGAGATGGTCGAGCGCCACCTCGATCTGGCCCAGCACCTGGCAGCCCGCGTCGACGCCGCGCCCGAGCTGGAGCGGCTGGCCGACGTGAAGTTGTGCATCGTGTGCTTCCGAGCCAGACCGCGCGGCGTGGCCGACCTCGACGACTTCAACCGCCGCCTCGGCGCCGCCCTGCTGCAGGACGGCCGGGTGTACGCGGGCACGACCGTGTACGACGGCCGGGTCGCGCTCCGCCCGGCCATCGTCAACTGGCGCACCACCGAGGCCGACATCGACCTGTTCGTCGACGTCGTGCGGGAGCTCGCCCGGAAGATGATCTAACCGAGCTTGCCGCGGGCGACGAGCGCCCAGCACAGGCAGCCGAAGGCGGCCGTGGTGGCGAGCGTGCGGACCAGGTTCCAGGCCACCCAGCGCGCCTCGTCGAAGGCGGCGCGGACGGCGGCCGGGTCGGGGATCCGGCCGGGGTCGCCGGCGGCCTTGAGGGCGTCGTTCATCGGCACGTTGACGGCGATGGTGATGGCGAAGACGACGATGTAGAGGACGAGCGCGGCCAGCACCCAGGGCAGGATCTGCCGGCCCGGGTTGAGGAACGCCGAGACGGCCGTGAACAGCAGCGCCCCGAGGAAGCTGAGCATGAACCAGGGATTGATGATCGCCCGGTCGATCGCCTGGAAGGCCCCGATGAAGGTGCGGTCGCCGGTGCGGCCGAGGCCGGTCATCACGGTGTGCTGGTAGAGGCCGAACACGCCGGCCATCAATCCGGTCGTCATGGTTGCCGCGATCAGCGCGGTCACTCGCAGTGCGAACATGCCCCCAGTCAACCGGCGCGACGCCCGGCGCTCCATCGCCGAGCGTCCACGCCCCATGTGCGAGACGCTTGTCAGTCCTCGATCGCCTGGTAGACGGCGGTCCACAGGTCGGCCCAGAGGGTTCCGGTCTGGTCGCCGGCGTGTGCCCGCTGCATGATGAAGATCGCGGTCAGGTCCTCGGCCGGGTCGTTGTACCAGGCGGTGCCGTAGAAACCGGGCCATCCGTAGGTGCCGGCCGACGGGCCGAGGTGGGTGCGGCGGGTGCGGACCGACATCCCGAAACCCCAGCCGATGGCGTCGAAGTAGCCCGGCCCGAAGCCGGAGACGGCCTTCTGGGCTGGGGTCAGGTGGTCGGTCGTCATCAGGGTCACGGCCGGCCGCGAGAGAATGCCGTTGCCCCCGGCGAGCAGGGCTGACCCGAAGGCCAGGTAGTCCTCGGCGGTCGAGACGAGCCCGCCGCCGCCGTTCTCGAAGGCCGGTGGCCGGCTGAGCAGCCCGTCGAGGCCGTCCTCGACCTCGGTGGCGTTCTCGGCCGCGTACGCGGTGGCGAAGCGGTCGAGCCGGTCGGGGCCCACGAGGAAGCCCGTGTCCCGCATCCCGAGCGGGTCGAGCAGCCGCTCGCGGAGGGCCGTTCCGAAGCTCTTGCCGGTCGCCCGGGCGATGAGCTCCCCGGTCACGGCGGCGGCGGTGTCGTACATCCAGCGCTCGCCGGGCTGGTGCACAAGCGGCAGCGCGCCCAGCCGGGCCACGAAATCGGCCGGGGGCGGGTAGCCGAGGCCGTCCAGGGCGTCGGCGATCGGGCCGGCGTCCACCATGCCGGTGCCGAGGGTGTACGTCAGCAGGTCGCGCAGGGTGATCGGGCGCTCGGCCGGGACAGTGTCGTCGAGCGGCCCGGTGGGGTCGGCGAGCACGGTCATGTTCGCCAGTTCGGGCAGGAAGTCGTCCACCGGATCGTCGAGGCGCAGGGTGCCGTCCTCGACCAGGGTCATCGCGCAGGCGGCGACGATCGGCTTGGACATGGAGGCGATGCGGACGATCGTGTCGGTGGCCATCGGCGTGGTCGAGCCGGCGCCCTCGTACGCGAGGTAGCCGGTCGCCTCGACGTGCACCTCGCCGCGGCGGGCCAGCAGGGCGAGCATGCCGGGCGCGAAGCCGTCGTCGACGCGGCGCTGGAGCTGACCGCGCAGCCGGGTGAGCCGGTTCTTCGAGAAAGTCACTTGCTGTCCCTCCGGGGGCGACGTGCGGCGATCAGGGTCCACACGAGATCGATGACGATGATGAAGGTCCAGATTCGACCGGCGCCGTACAGGAACGACGCGCCGCCCTCCCGGGTGCCGTTGAGGATGTCGGCGTTCCCGCGGGCGAGGTCGAGCAGCCAGGATTCGGCCAGGACGATCAGCACGACCTGAGCGAGGGTGTAGAGCGCGGCGTGCTCGGCCAGCTTGCGGTAGGGCGACCGGGCCGGCTGCGCACCGGGCGCCGGTTCTGGTGTGGGCGCCGGCGGTGCTGGCGTGGGCGGTGCGGGTGTGGGCGGTGCCGGCGGTGCCGGCGGTGCCGGCGGTGCCGGCGTGGGTGGGATATCGGGTACGCCCACCGCGCGCACCGACCAGGGGACGAGCACGGCGCCCGAGAGGATCACGGCGGCGGCCAGGGCACAGGCGAGCGCCCACGGCCCGGCGTCGTAGAGCACGCCGGCCGCGAGCGAGCCGATCAGGGCGCCGAGAAGGACGGCGGCCTCGTACGCGCCCATGCCGCGACCCACCTGCGAGCCGGAGGCTTCGGCGATCACCGCCTGCTGGATCGGGAGCACCGCGGCCCAGGCCACCCCGCTGAGGATCCACAGCCCGGCGATCACCACCGGATGCGGCGCCCAGGCCAGGGCCGCCGCGAAGACCGCCGACGACACCGACGCCACGGCCAGCACCCGGGTGCGGCCGTAGAGCAGCACGAACCGGTGCAGCCACGTCGGCAGCAGGGCCATGGCGATCGCGCCGGGCAGGAAGACGTAGGCGATCTCGACAATCTGCAGCTCGAACCGGCGTTGCAGGTGCAGCAGCAGGAGCAGCCCGACCGCAGCCTCGGCCGTCATGGTGATGACGACGGCGAGCAGCATCGGGCGCAGCCGTCGCAGAGTGCTTCCCGGCAGCGAGGGCGCGGGCGGTACCGCTCGGGCCGGGGCGCTGAGCAGGGCGCCCGCCGCGATCAGGCAGGCGGTCGCGCACCCCAGGAAGACGGAGCGGTAGCCCGCGGCCTGCAACACCGTGAAGCCGGCCACGAAGGCGATCCACGTCCCGTTCTCTTCGGCGGCGGTCAGCCGGGCGTACACCGCTGTGTCCTCGGCCAATCGCTCGCCGGCCATGGCGCGTACGGAAACCCAGAGCAACGCCCCACCCACGCCGCCGATCGCCGCCGCACCGAAGGCGACCGCGAGCCCTCCTGCGAACGCATACCCCAGGCAGGAAGCCGCGTAGAGCAGGGCGCCCGCGGCGGCCACCCGCCGCCGATCCCGCACGTCGGCCAGCCGGCCCGCCATCGGCCGCGCCGCCACCGACACAGCCAACTCGACCGCGATCAGCAGGCCGACCTGCGTCGCGCTTGCGCCGAGCGCGGCCCCCGCCCACAGCGGCAACAGGAAATCGAGCAGCTCCCGAGGCCCATTGGCCAGCGCCGCCGCCCAATGGGTGCGTGCTTCCCTCGCCTTGGCCGGCGCCCCCGCTCCCGGTTCCACACACGAGACTCTATGCGAGCCCTACGACAGAAGCCGGGCACGGTTCACCGGCGTTTGGCGGCGATCTTCGCGCGCACGCGGGCCACCCGGATGGCTTCCTTCAGGGTCTGGACGTCGTACGAGCCGTAGTGGCGACGGCCGTTGATGAAGAACGTAGGGGTGCCGGAGACGCCGCTGAGGTCGGCCGATTCGAGGTCGGCGGTGATCCGGTCCTTGCAGATCGTCTGCATCATGTCGTCGTGGAACTTGTCCTGGTCGAGGCCGAGCTCGCCGGCGTAGCGGAGCAGGTCGGCGATCCGCAGGTGGTCCTGCCGGGTGAACATCAGGTCGTGCATCTCCCAGAACCTGCCCTGCAGGCCGGCGGCCTCGGCGGCCTGCGCGGCCAGCTGGGCCTGCGGGTGCACGTCGGTCAGGGGCAGGTGGCGCCACACGTAGCGCAGGTCGTCGTCGGTCAGCAGCTCGCGCACGATGGGCTCGGCCCGGCCGCAGTACGGGCACTGGAAGTCGCCGTACTCGACCAGGGTCACCGTGGCCCCGGCCGGGCCGCGCACGTGGTCGCGTTCCGGGTCGACTTCGGGGATGAGGTCGATCAGCTCCTCGACATCGCCGAGCAGCGCGACCGCCTTGCGGGGCCTCGGCAGCCGGCCGGTCACCCAGAACACCGTCCACGTGATCAGCGACGCGGCCGGGATGGCCAGCAGCAGGCCCAGTTTGGCGTCGGACAGCTCGGGTTCCTCGAACGCCAGGTTCGCGATCAGGAACGACACCGTGAAGCCCATGCCGGCGATCGTCCCGGTGCCCAGCACCGACGCCCATCCGGCGGCCGGCCGGACGCGGCCGCGGCTCAGCCACGTCACCAGCGCGGAGACACCGGTGATGGCGAGAGGCTTTCCCACCACGTACGCGAAGAAGACGCCCAGGGTGACCCGGGAGGCGAGCGCGTCACCGAGAAAGCCCGCGTCGATCACGATGCCCGCGTTGGCCAGGCCGAACAGCGGCACGATCAGGTAGCTCGACACGCCCGACCAGGTGCGCGTCAGCCGGTCGTTGGGGGACAGCGACCGCAGCAGGCCCATCCGGGCGAACCGCGCGAGTTCGGGGGTCGGCTGTTCGCGGAACGAGCGGAACAGGTCGCTGGCCTGCTCGAGGTCGTTGCGGCCGGGTGTGTACGCGGCGGCGGCGAGGCCGATGGCTAGGCCGGACACCACCGGATCGATGCCGCTCTCGAGCGTCGCGCCCCAGACCACCAGACAGACCGGCAGGTAGACGAACCCGCTGCGCACGCCGGCCCGCACCATCACCAGGGTCAGCAGGAAGGCCGCGACCGCCACGATCAACGGCATCATCCGGATGTCGTCCGAGTAGGCCACGGCGATCACGATCAGCGCGACCACGTCGTCGACCACCGACACCGTCACCAGGAACAGTCGCGCCTGCACCGGCACGTGCCGGCCCACCAGCGCGAGCAGGCCCAGCGCGAGCGCGGTGTCGGTCGACATCGCCGTGCCCCAGCCCGCACCGCCCGCGTGCCCGTGGTTGAACGCCAGGAAGATGCCGATGGGCAGGGCCATGCCCGCGACGCCGGCCAGCGCGGGGAGGACGAACCGCCGCCGGTCGCGCAGGTCGCCGAGGTCGAACTCGCGTCGCGCCTCGAGCCCCACGACCAGGAAGAACAGCGTCATCAAGCCGCTGTTGACCCACTCCCGCAGGTCGAGTTCGATGCCCCGGCTGCCGAACTCGACGCTCACTGCGGTGTGCCAGAACGACTCGTAGCTGCTGTCAGCCGTGTTGGCCCAGATCAGGGCGGCGACAATGGCCGCGACCAGCACGCCGGCGCTGCCCGCCTCGGTGCTGAGGAAGTCGCGCAACGGGGTGGCGACCCGGCGCTTCCACCTCGTCGTCCGGGTGGAGTCGCTCTGGTCGGTCGTGTCGGTCACGGATCACACCCAAGCACGCGGTAGCCCGGCCCGCCACAGTCTGTGACCTGCGCCTATCGAGCGCCGCCGTGCACCGCGGCGCGCTGCGGTCAAGATCCCTGGTTCGGGGCGGCGGAACGGAGGCGAAGTGACCAGCGTCGGCCATGCGTACGGGGCCTGCTGAACCGACTTTCCCCAGCTCGCCTCGGCCGCGGACGCCGACATGTACCGCACCGAGCAGCACCACCGGGCCCAGCGCGCCCGGGTCGCCTAACCCTTCGCTCGCAGGCGTTCGAACCCGTCCAGCATCAGGTCGAGGGTGAACTCGAACTCCGTCTGGCTGTCGCACCAGCCGAGCGTGGGGTCGCCGGCCGCGTGGATCTCCGCGGCGACCATGGCGGTGATGTTCGGCATCGCCTCGGCCAGGGCGGCCATCTCCGCCTCGGCGGTCGCGGGGTCGAAATCGCCGCCGGCCGCGCCCGGACTGAAGACCTCTTGCACGAAGCCGAGCGGCATGCTGCCCAGCGCGTGCAGGGCGCGGTGCGCGAGCCGGTACGAGAATCCGGCGCCGACCAGCGTGCCGACGATGCCGTCGTAGTAGGCGAAGACCGTCGTCGGAACGGTGCGCCGCGAGCCGAGCAGGCCCGGCATCCACGGGTGGCGCAGCATCACTTCGCGCGCGGCCAGGAACTGTTGCTTCAGCCGCGCTCGCCAGTCCGGTTCGGCCCCACCGGCCGGGACGATCTCGGCGATGACGGTCTCGACGACGCCGTCGAGCAGGGCCTCCTTGGCCGCCAGGTGATGGTAGAGCGACATGGCCTCGACACTCAGCTCGGCCGCGAGGCGGCGCATCGTCAGGGCGGGCAGGCCTTCCCGGTCAGCCAGGGCGACGGCGGCCGACAGCACCCGTTCGCGGCTCAGCGGCGCACGGGAAGCCTTGATCGCCATGGCTTGACCTTACAGCGTATGGTGGGCCTTACAACGTAAGGGAGGCGCCATGGTCCGCACCGCCCGTGTCACCGGATTCCTCTATCTCTCGCTCGCCGTCGTCGGCGGGCTCGCCTATCTGTTCGTCCGCCCGAGGCTGTTCGTCGCCGACGATCCCGCCGCCACGCTGGCCAACCTCGTCGCCGACGAGTCATGGGCCCGCGCCGTCGTGCTGCTCGAACTGCTGCTCGTCGTCATGCAGGCGCTGGCCGCGGTCTGGTTCTACCGCCTGTTCCGTACGGTGGCTCCGGTCGCGGCCGGTGAGATCGCCGCGTTCGGCCTCGTCAACGCCGTCGCTGTGCTGGTCAGCTCGGCCCTGCTGGCCGGCGCGCTCGAGGTGGCGCAAGCCCCGTACGGCGACGCGGCGGCCACTGTCCAGACGCTGTATCTGGTGAGCGACCAGCTCTGGTCGGTGGGCGGGGTGTTCTTCGGCCTGTGGCTGATCCCGATGGGCTGGTGTGCGCTGCGCGCGGCCATGCCCCGGGCGCTCGGCTGGATCCTGATCGCCGGCGGTGTCGGCTACGTGCTGAGCGCGTTCGTCCGCTACGCGACGCCCGGGGCGACCCTGGCTGCCGACCTGCTGGCTTACCCCGCCACGGTCGGCGAACTGTGGATGGTCGGCTACCTGCTCATCATCGGCACCCGCCGCCCGGCCGCATCACCCGCGCCGCTCCCGGCCGAAGCGCCGGCACCGCGACCTGACGCGGCCGAGGATGGCGTTGGCGCCCGTCCGGCATGATCAGCAGCATGACGTACGGAACGGGCGCCCCGGAGGTGCGGGTCACCGGCCGCCGGATCGTGGCCACCCTCATCGACGGCCTCATCTTCAGCCTGATCAACAGCGCGCTGGTGGCCGCGTTCGGCGTCGAGGGCGCGGAGTCGGGCTTCGACCTGACCCGCTTCGACAACACGGGCACGCTCTGGCTGAGCGTCATCGTGCTGCTCTACTACACGCTCTTCGAGGGCCTGACCGGCCGCACGATCGGCAAGTGGATCACCGGTATCCGGGTCGTCGACGCGCACACCGGCGGCCGCCCCGGCCTGCTGTCCGGCTTCGTCCGGACGCTGCTGCGCCTGATCGACGGCTTCCTCGGCTACCTGGTCGGCTTTCTCATCGTCGTCAACTCCGACCGTCGCCGCCGCCTCGGCGACATGGCCGCCAAGACCCTGGTCGTCCGCGCACAGTAGGCGGGCGGGGCGGGATCGGCCTGGTGTGGGCGCGTGCTGCTCAATGCCGAGCCCGTCCGCGTCCTGGGCGACGCCGAGTTGGAACGGGCGGGCCCAGGCCCGCGACGACCCGCAGATCACCACCCGTCTCGCGGCCGCCGCCGAGGCCGGGCTCACGACCGTCACCGAGCGTTTCCGGTACGAATGGACGAGCGCCCGGCCCCTGCCGAAGCGCTCGACCCGCCTGACGTTCGAGCCCGCCGCCGACGAAGCGTTCGCCGACGCCTTCGAGCAGATCTCGGTCGGCGGCCTCGACGTGGCGACCAGGGCCGACACCGACAGCACGAACACGCCGATGGTGGCTGCCTTCGAGCGGCTCGGGTACCGCCGCTTCGCGCTGCGGGTGGTTGCCTCGTAGTCTCCGATCAGGCGAGGTAGCCGCTCCCGGTCACGCGGGGAGCGGCTGCCTCGTACGGCGCCGGGTCGGTGGGAGCAAGGGTGCCCAGCGCGTCGACGTAACGGTTGAACATGCTGAACGCGGCCGCGATCAGCACCACGTCGTGGATCTCGGCGTCGGTGGCGCCCGCGTCGTGGGCCGCCGCCACGAGCGACGGGGTCACGTCATGGCCGCTGACCCGGGTAGCGGCGGCGATCTGCAGCAGCGCCTTCAGCTTGTCCGTGATCGGGGCGGACGCCGGGTCGTCACACACCTGGTCGACCAGGGGCCGGCCGTCCTCGAGCTGAGCGGCGGCGAAGGCGCCGTGCGAGTTGCGGCAGTAGACGCATTCGTTGAGACCCGAGACGTAGGCCGCGACCATCTCCCGCTCCCCGCGGCTGAGCGTGCTCGGACCCCGCAAGAGCACCTCGGCCAGCTCCATCAGCGGCCGCCCGGTCTCGGGCCGATACCGCAGCAACCCCCGGATTCCCGGGTTGACCGTCTCATCCAGACCCAGATCGATGTACGCCATCCGATCATCCTGGCAGAGAGGACGGCGGTGGCAGAAGCTCGTCCAGCGACCGGATCACCCCGTCCGAGGAATGCGAGGCCGAGCGGTCGAGGGTGACACCGTGGTACCCGAGTTCGCGGGCCGCCACGACGAGTGCGGGGTCGTCGTCGATGAACAGGCACGCGTCCGGGGCCAGCGACAGCAGCCGGCTGCCTTCGGCGTACATGCGGGGGTCGGGCTTTCGGCAGCCGAGCAGTTCCGAGATGGCGAAACCCTCGAAGTAGCGCCCGATCCCCAGGCCGTCGAAGGTCGCCTCGAGGCCGGCCCAGTTGTCGCTGACCACCGACATCCGCAGTCCGGCGCGCCGGAGGCGGGACAGGGTGCGGCGGACGTCGGGATAGAGCTCGATGACCGGTCCGGCGGCCGGGGCCTCGAGCTGCTGCAGGAGCGAGGGGGACGGCAGGTCGATGCCGAGCGCGCTGAGGATCGTGCGGTGGTAGTCGGTGCGGTTGGCGGTGGACGGCGTCGCGTCGAGGAACGCCTGACCGGCCCGGATGGCGTACGGGAAAAGGTCGTGCCGGACGCCGGGGTGGTGCATGATGACGATCGTCTCGAAGTCGTAGCGCGGGTTCCAACGACCGCCGACCGGTCGCGTCAGCACGCCGCCGGCGTCGAACATGACTCCGCGGATGGGCATCGATCGAAGCCTATCGCGTCAGCGCTGAGGGTTGTCCTCGCAGTTGTCGATGAGCGGGCGGCCCGCCTGTTCCCAGGCGTTCTGGGCATCCAGGCCGGCCTCGTCGGAGAGCCACGCCACCGACTCGCCCTCGATCACCAGCAAGCCGTGGGAACCCGCGGGGCCGGTGCCTGACGCGTCGACCTCGATGGTGGTGGCGCCCATCGACGGGGTCAGCCAGCGGTCGACCTCGAGTGTCGCGCGGTCGCCGGACACACTGGCGATGCGGCCCCAGGCGGCCTGGTCGGCGCACCCGACCATCCCGGCCGCGTCGATGCTCGCCTCCGGCTGGGTGGAGGTGCAGCCGGAGACGAGCATCGTCAGCGTGATGAACACCGTGAACCGCCGCATGCGGCTCATTAAACCAGTCAGGAACGCCAGCTGTCGTTGACCGTCAGCGTGCAGGCGGTGCCGGTGTTGAGGGTTCGGTTGCCGCCGGATTCCCAGGCCACCGTGGAGCCGTTCTTCTTGACGTACTTGTATTCGATCGCGGTGTTGGCCGGCAGGGTGACCGTGCCGCGCCAGACCGGGTACGCCGCCGACGACAGGGCCACGCCGCCGCTGGTGTTCCAGTTGCTCAGCTCGGCCCGGTTGCCCAGCAGGAACACGTTCTCGCCCCAGGTCGTGGTGGCGTTGGCGGCGAACGTGACAGCGACTGTTGTGCAGCCGGTGGGCGGCGGTGTCGTGCTGCCGGCGCCACGGGCGTTGACGTGCAGCGCCAGCATGCCGTTGGCCGGGACGGTGGCGGTGAACTGGCCCGAACTGCTGACCGTGTACGCCGTACCCGTGCAGCTGCCGTTGGCGAAGTCGCCGTTGGCCACGTCGCAGTAGGTTCCGGCGGGCAGGGACGTGCTGAACGTGCGGTTCAGCGCGCCACCCCGGTTGAACACGGCGTACGCGTTGGACCCGCGCCCGAACCCGATCTGGTTGCCGCCGTTGGACCACCAGTTCGTCAGGCCCGTGCCCGCGGCCGCGTTGTGGAAGGCGACCAGGTTGGCCGTCGTGCGCCAGCGGTGCTCGCAGGCCCAGCCGGACGAGCAGTTGACGGCGGTGGTCGTGCCGTTGGACGTCGCTGGCGGCCCGGCTTCCGGGTTGCTGAACGTGAACGACGACATGACCGACGGCGTCCCGTACGGGTACGCCAGCATGAAGGCCTCGGACAGCGCGTAGTTCGTGCCGTCCTTGTAGGTCAGCTTGGCCCGCCCGTTGCGCTGGGTGTCGTGGTTGTCGATGAACGCGACCGCGTCGCCACTGGGAAGCAGCATCTGGCCTGGCAGGTTTTGCAGATTCTGCAGATTGCCGTCACGGAAGGCGTTGCCCACCACGTCGCCGTAGCGGAACTCGGTCACGTCGCCGATCCCGGCGTACTCGGCCGGGCTGGGCTCGCCGGCCCCGCCCTCGATGGTCTCCTGGAAGACGTACGGGTTGCCGTTCAGCTGCCCGTAGATGGCCTGCAGGTCGGCCACGGGCACGTGCTTCGCCGCGTCCACGCGGAAACCGTCGACGCCCAGGGAGATCAGGTCATTGAGGTACGCCACCAGTTTGCCGCGCACATAGGAGTCCTCGGTCCTGAGGTCGCTGAGGTCGACCAGCTCGCAGTTCTGGATCTCCCAGCGGTCACCCCAGTTGGCGATGTCGTCGTTGCCGTTGCGCCCGCAGTGGTGGAAGTCGTTGGCGCCGAACGGCACTGCGGGGTACGAGTAGTGGCTGTACGACGTGCCGGCCGAGCCCGTGCCCGTCGACGCCCCGCCGGCCATGTGATTGATCACCGCGTCGACGTAGATCTTCACGCCGGCCGCGTGGCACGTGCTGACCATGGCGGCGAACGCTGCCCGGTCGCCGCGCCGCGTCACCAGTTGGTAGCTGACCGGCTGGTAGTCCTGCCACCACGGGTAACCGGCGCCCGGCAGCACGACGTGTTCCTGCGGCGGCGACACCTGCACGCCGCCGAAGCCTTTCGGCCCGAGCACGTTGGTGCACTCGGCGGCGACGGAGGCCCACGGCCATTCGAAGAGGTGCACGATCACGTCCCGGGCGCCGGGGTTCGCGTCCGGCTTGGCGTCGGCCTGCTCGGGGCGGCCCACCACGACGACCGCGACAATCGCGGCCAGCAACGCTGCTATCAGCGGTGCGGCGAATCTTTTCACGGGGATCTCCTTACGTCAGGTACGAGCCACGACGCCCGCCGGCGTGAGGTTGAGGGGGCGGCGAGAAGCCATCGGGGTGGGGTTTCAACGACACGTTTCGCTGCCTGGTGACCGCGGTGCCGCTACCACCGGGGACGGATCCGGTGACAGGGACGTAATCCCGCGTTCACATTGGAACGGACCATAGCAAGCGCTTGCAGGGGGTGGAAGAGCTTGCAAGGACTTACGTACGTAAATTTCCGAGATCGGGCGGGCGGTGTGTCCCTGATCTGACCGGGCCACGGCCGCCGGGCGCTCGTAGCCTGGTGTGTGGCCGTCCCGGAGGTGCCGCATGGACGATCACTCGCCATCCAGCCTGCTCACGGCGGAGAAGCCCTGGTCAGCGCGTCCGCTTCTGGCTGCGCACGTGCTCGGCCCGTTCCTGGTGACGCTGGACGGCGTGCCGGCCGGCCTCTGGCACGGCGGGCGCAACGAGTCCCTGTTCGCTTATCTGCTCACCCACCGCAACCCGTGGCCGTCCCGCGAGACGCTGATGCACGTCTTCTGGCCCGGCTCCACCCAGGACGCCGCCCGCAACAGCCTCAACGTGGCCCTGCACGGCGTGCGGCGGGCGCTGCGCACGGTCACCGAGCGGCCGATCGTCCGCTTCCTCGGCAACCGCTACGGCCTCGACCCGGCCGTGCGCCTCTGGCTCGATGTCGACGAGTTCGACCGGCATCTGCGGCTGGCCCGTCTCCGGCGCCTGGCCGGCGAGGCCGACGCGGCCATCCGGGAGTACGAGGTGGCGGACGGGCTCTACCGTGGCGACCTGCTGGCCGAGAATCCGTACGAGGAATGGCCCGTCCTGCCGCGAGAGCAGTGGCGCCTGGCCCACGTCGACGCCCTCGACCACCTGGGCGAGTTGTCCTTCGCCGCCGGCCGCTACGCCGCGGCCGCGGGTCTCTGCGCGCGCGTCGTCGAGGGCGATCCCTGCCGGGAGACGACGCACCGGCGGTTGATGGTCTGCCAGAGCCGGCAGGGGCAGCCGCACCTCGCCCTGCTCCAGCACCGGGCGTGCGCCGACGCGCTCTGGCGCGACCTGGGCGTGGAGCCGAGCCCGGAGACGCAGGCCCTCTACCAGCGCATCCGGCGGCACGAGCCGGTCTGAAGTTAGGTCCAGAGGATGCCGTTGGCGCTCAGCCAGCGCAGTTCCTGCTCGGGCACGTCGCCCACGGACAGTTCGGTCCGACGTGAATCACGCGGTCGTCGCCCGGATGCAGCACGATCCGCTCGAAGCGCGGCGGCCAGCGCAGCAGCAGCCGACGGCCGCAACTCGGGCAGTTCCACTCCTCGGCGCCGGTCTCGCCGGACTTCACCACCATCATCTCGTGTGGGACCACTGTCGTCTCCCGGTCACTCGGTGACATCCCCCGGGCTCGGGGAACGCGTAATTCCCCCCGGAAACCATCCCAAAACCACGTCGGCGTGCCAGTCGCTTAAGGACGGGCGGGTCCGCGGCTAAGTGGTCGGACGATGCCGGTTAAGCGCTCGCTGCAAGGGTCTGTCAGGTCAGACGCAGGGCTACCAGGAGGCACCCCGATGAGCAGCAGCACCAAGGACGAGATCGTTGTCAGTGCCGGCACAGCACCGGCAGTGACTCCCCCCGACGATGTGCGGAAGCGGGCGGACGAGACCCGCGACGACCTGATCGACCGGTTCCGGGCGACCATGCAGGACCGTCTCGACGAGCGGCAGGCGGTACAGAAGGCCAAGACGCAGCGGGCGAAGGCGGAAGCCCAGCTTGGTGAGCCCAATGTCGGTCCGTACGTCGCGTTCGACCTGTACGCGTTCACTCCCATCCAGTTCGGCGGGCCCCCGCCGTACCAGCCCAGCCGGATCATCGCCGGCGGCGAGTGGGCGGTCATCTACGCCGTGATGTTCGTCAACCCGACGATCGACATCCCGAACGGGTTCGCCGTTCCCCCCACCACGCAACTGAGCGGCCGCGAGTACCGGGTCAGCATGGAGCAGGTCAACCTGACCGATGTGACGGACGGTCCGGACGACTTCCGGCAGGACTTCTTCGCACCTCCCGCCGCGCCGGCCTTCACCGTTCTCGAGTTCTGGTTCCAGGCGCCGGTCCCGGGTCGCAAGCCGTTGCTGTTCGAGGCCAACCTGTCGGCCGACATCGTCGACATCGGTCAGCCGTACGCGGCCTTCGCCAGCACGGTCATCGACGTCGACACCGGCCAGATCCAGGAGAACATCCCGCTCCGCTACCTCGTCTACCCCCAGTAGCCGTCCGCTGAGCGCCCGGCGCCACCCGGCGCCGGGCGTTCCACCATGAGGAGGCGAACCATGAGCCGGGAAGTCGATCTCCGCCGCCCGGTCGAGGAGCCCGACGAGCAGAGGCTGCGAACACTGGCCCGTACGGTCTCGGAGCAGTTGCCCGGCGAGCAGACCGCACGGGTCGCGGCGCTCGACCGGCTGACCGGCAACGCCGCCCGCGTCGAAGTGGCCCGGGGCGAGGCCGAGCCCGGCCCCTACGCGGCTCGTGCGCTCGCCCACCTGCGTTCGGTGGGTCCGCTGCTCGGGCTGACAGCGACCCAGCCGGCCGAGTTCGTGCCCGATCCCGTCGTGCGGACCACCAGCGCGGGCGCCCACACCGTCCACCTGCGGCAGCAGCACCAGGGGATCCAGGTGTTCCAGGCCGCTCAGGCGGTGGTCTTCGACCCGTCCGGCACGGTGGCCTCGTCCGCCGGCCGCAGCGTCACGATCGACCAACTGCTCGACGCCGAACCGGCGGTGCGGGTGGAGGCCGCCGTGCTGGCCGCGGCCCGGCACGTCGCGTTGCCGGCGCCCGATGAACTCGGTAAGTACGACCAATTCCACCAGCCGTTCGACCCGCCCGCGGTCGACCTGGACTCCTACGAGCCACGCGTCACCACCGTGCTGGCCGGGGCGCAGGACCGCACCACCGTCCTGGCGGCCGGCCCGTTCGCCGAGCCGATCACGGCCGGCCTGGTGTGGTTCCCGCTCGGCCCCGGCGACATCCGGCTCGGCTGGCGGGTCGCCCTCACGATGCCGGACCACGTGCAGCGGTTCGTCGTGGTGGTCGACGCCGGCGACGGGACAGTGCTCTTCGCCCACCAGACCGTCCTCAACGGGACCGCGGTCGGCGACGTCCACCTGATCGACGGAGGCCGGGAGCGGGAGCGGATCGCCTTCCCCCGCGCCCTGCAGGACTACCGGCTCGAGTCGCCGCCCGGGTTGCCGGCGGGGTTCCCCGACCCGTGGCTGTCCGGCGACGACACCTCCGGCAACAATGTGGTGGCCCACCCCGGCGACGCCGACCCGCCGGTGCGAGGCACTCACGAGGACGCGCACCTGACCTTCTCGCCCGATCCGAAGAGCGCCGAGCAGCGCGTGCTGAACGCGTTCGCCCTCGCCTCGTCGGCCCACGACTTCTTCTACCTCCTCGGCTTCACCGAGGCCGAAGGGAACTTCCAGCGCGACTCGCTCGGCCGTGGCGGCACCGGCACCGACCCGGTGGACGCCCGTGTGTACGCGCGCAGCGTCCCCGGCACGGCTTCGATGCTCACACCGGTCGACGGGACCAGCCCCGTGCTGCGGCTCGGCCTCGTGACCAGCACCGACCGGCACACGGCGCTGGACGCGTCGGTCGTGTTCCACGAGTTCTCGCACGGGGTGACAAACCGGCTGGTCGGCGGCGGGTTCGACACGCACGCGCTGGACGAACCGCAGAGCGCCGGCATGGGCGAGGGCTGGGGCGACTACTTCGCCTGCATGCACACCGGAAACGACGTGGTCGCCGCGTGGGTCGTCGACCGGACGGGTGGCATCCGGGGGCACCGCTACGACGAGCGGCATCCCGGGCACTTCGGGCGGCTGGGCATCGAGTACCGCGAGGTGCACGAGGTCGGCGAGGTCTGGTGCGCCACGCTGATGGAGATGACCCGGCGCCTCGGGTCGGACCAGCTCGCCCTGAGCCTCGTCATGGACGCGCTCAAGGTGTCGCCGCCCAACCCGAGCTTCCTGGACATGCGCGACGCGATCCTCAGCGCGCTCGCGGATCTGCGGGACGCCGGGCAGCTGCCGGCCGACCGGTTCGCCGAGGCGAACAAGGCCGTGTGGGAGGCGTTCGCCCGCTTCGGCATGGGCCCGGGCGCGAGGTCGCTGGGCGCACGGCTGCAAGGGATAAAGGCCGATTTCCGTACGCCGGAGGCCCTCGAGCCGACGGCCGAGGCGGTCGCTCCGATCTATTCGGTCACCGTGGTGCTCGACGCCGACGGCGAGGTGCGGGAACAGCACGTGGCCCGGGACGACGGCGAGCAGACCACTGGCGCCGAGCCGCCGCGAGCCGACGGCGGTCGCCAGGTGCAGTACTTCGTCGAGACGATCGAAGCGGTGACGCCGGCCGGCCCGCTGCCGGCCGATCTTCGACTCGAGATCGTGGACCTGCGGTTCGCGCAGGCCGACCCGGACAAGCTGACCGCCACCTTCGCCTTCGCGCTCACCGGCGCCGACGCCGCCCGGACGGCTGACGACCAGGCCCGGTACATCGTCCATGTGGTCGTGACCTCGCCCGAGGCCTGGGAGGCCCGGGTGGTCGCCACCACCGCCTGCCGCGTCGCGGCGGGCAGCACCGGCGGCGAGGTGACGCTGGAGTTCCCCGCGCCGCCACCGGGTCGCTATCAGCTGCTGGGCGGCATCATCGTCGCGCCCTACGAGGTGCTCGCCGTCGAGTCCGGCCCCGCACTGCGGGTGGTGCCCTGAGTCGTGAAGGTGACGAACGTGTCGGGCGGCCGGTCGTCGGGGGCGGGGCCGTCGTGGATCGTCCATCGGTCGCCCGCCACGTCGGTGGCCACCCGTGTCCAGAAGGTCTCGACGCCGGGGTTGTACCGCTGGAAGCCGATCACCCATCGGCCCGGGAACTCGCCGATCGCCCGGACGGCGGCTTCCCGGCCGACGCCGGTGCGGCGCAGGGCTCGTACGACGAAAAAGGCGGTTATGGACGTGCCGTCCGGCTCGCCCGGGCCAGTGAGCACGAAACCCGCCGTGTGGCCGGCCGCGGTGATCAGCCAGGCGCGCCGCTTCGGGTCGTCGGCGAGGCGGAAGCGGTCGAGTTCGCGGAAGTTGAAGCTGCCGTCGGCGTTGGGCAGCAGCGCGTACGCGTCGGAGAGGTCGTAGCGGTAGAGCTGGCCCAGATGGTCGAGCACGGCCCGGTCGCCGCGGGCGAGGGGCTTGAGCGCGACCGGGTGGGACGGCGGGCGAGACGGTTTCGAGGCTTCCCACGGCATGCCAGGCAGGGTGCCACTCAGGCGTCGCCCATGACCAGGCCCTCGATGGTGTGCTTCTGGGTGATCGGGGTCAGCTCGTCGACGACCGGGCAGTGCAGGTGGTCCTTGACCAGTGGGGGCAGCGATTCCCGGTAGCCGTGGGTGACGGCCATGGCGTGCTTGTCGCCGTTGGTGGCGTCGGGGGCGTCCACGCCGAGCACGAGGACCGGGCGCGACTTGGCCGACTTGTTGGCGGTGCCGCGGTGGACGGTGAGCGCCGAGCGGGCCGAGATGTCGCCGCGCTGCGGGTATTTGCGCACGGCAAGCTCGTTGTAGCGGTCGTAGTGCGTACGCGGGGGAAACATGTCGTGGCCGAACTCGGGGCTGTCGTCGAACTGGGTGCCGGGGGCGATCTCGAACGGGCCCATGTCGTCGGTCGTGTCGACGCCGGTGAGGTTGAAGGCGAGCGAGTTGAGGCGGCGCTTCTCGCGGGTGACCGTGGGCATCGGGAAGTCGCGGTGCCAGGGCTGGTTGACCGCGCCGGCGAACGGGATGTCGAAGCCGAGCTCGACGATCTCGTAGTCCGGGCCGAGCACCTGGGTGCAGACGCCCACCACCCACGGGTGGGTCACCAGGTCGACGAAGCCGCGCAGTTGCTCGGGGTGGATCTCGACGTAGTAGCGCTTGGGGCCGCGGCCCACCGCGCCGCCCTCACGGTTGCTGGCCTCGGCGAACGCCGCCTCGATGTCCTCGCGCATGGCGTCGGCCCAGCCGGTGTCGAACGCGCCCTGGAGAGCGGTGATGCCGTCGCGGTAGATCGCATCGGCCTCATTGATGAAAGTCGTCATAATCCTCATGTTGCAACGTGGCATGCCACGTTGCAACCCCTAGGATGGGCTCGTGAGCGCCAATCTGCGGCAGGTGGCCGAACGCGCCGGCGTCTCGGTGCGCACGGTGTCGAATGTGGTGTCCGGCTTCGCGCTGGTCGCCCCCGAGACCCGGGAACGTGTGCAGCGGGTGATCGACGAGCTCGGTTACAAGCCCAACGCGGCCGCCCGTCACCTGCGCGGCGGCCGGTCGGGGCTGGTCGCGCTCGTGCTGCCCGAGATCGCGTCGCCCTACTTCGGCGAGCTGGCCGGTCTGCTGGCCGACCGGGCCGGGGCGCACGCGTGGACCCTGCTGGTGCAGCAGACGGGCGGTGACGCCGCCCGCGAGCGGGAACTGCTCGACGGCGTACGGTCCCAGACCGTCGACGGCCTGATCATGAGCCCGTGGGGCCTGTCACCGTCCGACCTGACCCGCCGCACCGACAGCGCCCCGCTGGTGCTGCTGGGGGAGCAGGACGCCGACGGCCTGCTCGACCACGTGGCCATCGACAACGTCGTCGCCGCCGCCGACCTCACCCGCCACCTGATCCAAACCGGTCGCCGCCGCATCGCCGCCATCGGCCTGCAGTCCCACCTGGTCAACGGCACCGCCGCCCGCCGAGCCGAGGGTTACCGCCAGGCCCTGGCCGATGCGAACCTGCCCGCTCGCGAGATTCCGGTGCGGCGCCTGCACCGCGCCGACGGCGCCGCGGCGATGACCGAGTTGCTGACGTCGGATGTCGATGCTGTGTTCTGCTTCAGCGACCAGCTCGCCCTGGGCGCCCTGCACGTGGCCGTCGCGAGCGGGCGGCGGGTTCCGGCCGACCTGGCGGTGGCCGGCTTCGACGACATCGAGGACGGCCGCTTCGCCAATCCCGCTCTCACCACGGTCGCGCCCGACAAGCCCGCCATCGCCGACGCCGCCCTGACCTGCCTGGCCGACCGCCTGGCGAACCCCGGCGCCCCACCGAGACGCCTGGTCGTCCCGCATCGTCTCGAGATCCGCGCCAGCACGACGACCGGTTCCTGAGCCGTCAGGCGGTTCCGTGCCGCCGGGTGGTTCCGTGCCGTCGGGCGGTTCTTGTGCCGTCGGGTGGTTCTTGTGCCGTCGGGTGGTTCTTGTGCCGTCGGGTGGTTCCGAGCCGTCAGTGGTTCTTGTGCCGTCACGCGGTTCTTTGTGCCATCGGGCGGTTCCCGAGCCGTCAGGCGGCGAACTGGCGGAGCAGGATCGCCAGCCGGCGGTGGTGGTCCTCGGGGGGCAGGCGGCCGGCCCGGGTCAGTGTCATGAGGCCGTGCAGGCCCGCCCAGAAGACCTCGGTGCGGGCGTCGAGCTCGTCGGAACCGGCCAGCGAACGCACCGCCTCGCGCAGTTCGCCGAAGCCCTCCTGCAACGGGGCCGGCGTCTGTGGGCTGGCGAAGGCCAGGTCGACGTCGCTGGTGAACATGGCCTCGTAGAGGACCGGCCGGGTGACGGCGAACCGGACGTACGCAGCCGCCACATCGGCGAGCGACGTTCGCGGGTCGGGCGAAGCGGTGCGGGCTGCCCGCAGTTCGGCGGCCAGTTCGGCGAAGCCTTCGAGCGCCACCGCGGCCATGATGGCGGCCTTGCCCTTGAAGTGGCTGTAGAGCACCGGCTGGCTGTATTCGATCAGCTCGGCCAGCCGGCGTGTGGTGACGGCGTCCCAGCCCTCGGCCTCGGCCAGTTCGCGGGCGACAGCGATGATGCGCTGCTCCCGTTCCCGGCGTTCCCGTTCACGGCGCTCTCGGAGAGACATGACAGGAATCCTAGCGCCACTAGCGAGCCGAGCGCAGCGATGTTAGTGTCGCTGTAGAAGCTAGCAACGCTAGAAACGAGGAACCGATGCTTACGTCGATCGCCTACGGGCTCGCCATTCTGCTCAACCTGTTCATCATCTTCATCGGCGTCAGATTCCTCGTCGTGCCGCAGGCAGCAGCGGCTGGTTACGGCGTGCCGGCCCGGGAGGTGGCCTTCCTGTCGGTCAAGGGCGTCCGCGACCTCAGCTACGGCCTGATCGGGCTCGCGCTGCTCGCCTTCGTGGGAGCGACCGCCGGGGCCTGGTTCATGCTGGTGGTCGCGCTGGTGCCCCTGGGCGACACGTTGATCGTCCTGCGCAACGGCGGCACGAGAGCCACGGCGTTCGGCATCCACTTCGCCACCGCGGTGACGGTCCTGATCAGCGCCGCCCTGTTGTTCGCGGCGTGACGCGCCCCCGGCGGCGTCCGGGCTCCGGCGGCGTCCGGGCTCCGCGGCGGTCGGCTCAGCTGACGCTCCGCCACATCTCGCGGGTCATCTCGTATTCGACCTCGCCCAGCTCGCTTCCGGGCAGGGGATCGTCCCAGACGGGGAAGAACGTGCGCACGTAGCGCAGCCCCACCGACTCCATGACGCCTCGGGATCCGGCGTTCACGGCCATGGTCTGGGCGATCACGCGACTCTGCCCGACGGTGTCGAAGGCGTGGCGCAGCAGGGCGCGGGACGCCTCGCCGGCCAGGCCCTGCCGCCAGCAACGGCGGACCAGGCGGTAGCCGAGTTCGCTGACGGACGGGTCGTCCGGTCGGTCGGGGCCGTGGGCCGGCGGGAGCATCATGAGTCCGACGAAGGTGTCTTCGGTTTCGGCCGGGGTGGCGTCTCGGTCGGCTCGGAAGGCCATCCAGTGGCCCAGGCCGTCGACCCGGTGAGCGGCCGCTGTGCGTTCGGCGTGGCTGGCGGTCACCTCCTCGCGGGACCGGGCCCGTCCCCAGAGGTAGCGCAGCACCTCGGGGTCGGCGTCGAGGTGCACCTCCAGGTCGAGGTGGCGGTCGGCCAGCGGCGCCATCAGCAGACGGTCGGTGCGCAGAATGGGCTGGGCCATCCCGCGACGATCACATACCGGCGGCCGTCGCGCGACGGAGTTTGTCGGAGAGGTCGCGCATCGCGTGGTAGAGGTCGGACTTCGCTGCTTCGGGGGTCAGGCCCAGCAGGCGGGCGGCTTCGCGGGTCGTGCGGCGGCGGAAGTACGTGGCGACCAGGATTTTGCGGTGGTGGGGCGACAGGCTGCGCAGCAGCAGATCGGCTGGCGGCCGCTGGGTGGTGGTCGGCATGTCTGACACTGTGGTCAACCGGTGCGGCGCAACTCCAGTGAGCACCTGCGGCGTAGTCGCCCGGTCACGGCAGGCCACAGCGAAATGCGGAACTTGCGCTAAACGGGCATATACCCTCAAAGTATGAGTAAGAAGTCAAGATCCGTGGTCGTCCTTCTGGCGGCTGTTGTCGTCCTTTCCTCGCTTGCCGGCGGGGGTACGGCGTTCGCGGCGGGCGGGGCCGCGGTGGACCAGCCCTGGGAGAGCGTGACGGTCACCGGTCAGGGCGAGGTGTCCGGTCAGCCGGACCGGCTCGACGCCAGCTTCGCGGTCGAGACCAGCTCGTCCACGGTCGCCGACGCTCTCAAGCGGGCCAGCGCGGCCGCCGGTCGGATGCGGGACTCGCTCGTCCGGGGCGGGGTGGCCAAGGCCGACCTGCAGACGTCGAACGTCAGCGTCACCTCGACGCGCAAGGACGACGGCGCGATCACCGGCTACACGGTGAACCAGGGACTCACCGCGAAGATCCGCGACCTGTCCCGGGGCGGGGCGCTCATCTCCGCCGCTGTGGCGGCCGGCGGCGACGCGGCTCGGGTCAACGGAACGTCCTTCGCGATCGAGAACGACGCGGCTCTGCTGGCGGAGGCCCGGAAGAAGGCGTTCGCCGATGCCCGGCGGAAGGCCGGACTGTACGCGCGGGAGGCGGGCCGGCCGCTCGGCCGGGTCGTCAAGGTGAGCGAGGGCGGTCCCGTCTACTGGGGACAGGGTGGACAGGACAGGTTCGCCGCCGACTCGGCAGTTCCGCTCGAGCCGGGCCGGCAGCAGCTGACCGTGAGCGTCACGGTGGAATGGGTTCTCGACGCGCCGAAGGCCCAGTAACTAGGAATCGCAGGCGATGCCGTTGCGGTCGGAGTCGAGGCGGTGCCGGTCGGGGGAGCGGACCGTCAGCCCGGTGAAGCCGTTGGTGGCCAGCCAGGCGCACTTGTCGGTCACGTTCGGCGGGAAAGTCCACGGCACGCATTGACCGGGCGTGCCGTACGCGCGGTCGCAGCCGTCGACATGGGCCGGCACCGGCACCGGTGCGGTCGGCGACGGCCGTGCGGGCAGCGGGCGGACGCCGGGTTGCCCGGCGAAGGTCTGGACGAACGGCGCCGGGGGCCCGCCGGCCGCAACGGTGGCGGCCGGGGCGGCCGGCGGACGGGTGGTGCCGGGCGGCGGGCTGACCCGGGCCGGTGCCGCCGGCGTCTGAGGTGACGGTGCCGCCGGCGTCAGGGATGAAGCGGCCGCCGGCGTCGCCAACGTTATCTGCACCCCGGAGCCGACCGGTGCGGCCGGCCCCGGGCGCAGCATGAGCAGGAGCGCCGCGGCCACCGCCGCCGCCCCGATCAGGAGCAGGGACGCGCGCCGGGCGGTCATCCGACCTTCACCCACTTCGCCACCGACGGGACGCCGTTCGCGCCGACCACGAAGAGCATGTACCAGCCGGGCGGGGCCAGATTCGGGTTGCTCGTCAGGTTCAGGTCGATGGTGTTGCCGGTGACGGTCATCGGCAGGTCGACGAAGCGCTGGTTCGGGTCGCTGGAGTGGGTCACGGCGGCCGGGCGGATCAGTTCCGCCTTCAGGATCGGGCCGTCGACCGTGATGGTGTTCGCGCTTCCGTACGCCCAGGTGTTGTCGGGCACGGTGAGGATCTGCGGGCGGGCGCCCCGGAACAGGTAGGGCGGCGAATAGACCGACACGCGCGTGTCGAACGTGCCGTCACCGGGATTGTTGCCGACTGCCATCACCCGCCCGTCGGGCAGCAGGAACGCCGACGAGTGGTAGCCGCGCGGCACCGGGTCGGTGGCCAGGCCGGCCGTGAACGTGTCGGTCGCCGGGTCGAACATCGACGCCTCGTACACCGGATCGGCCCGGTTGTGCAGGGCGCCGCCGGTCTCGAAGACCTTGCCGTCGGGCAGGAGCACCGCCGACACGTACATCTTGCCCTGGGTGGAGGTCTGGCCGACGCCGGTCGGCAGCAGCGGGCCGGCCGTGTAGGCCGGGGCCGCCTGCTTGAGGTCGATCAGGTCGGTCAAGCGGTTCGCGTCCGGGTTGGTGTCGATGTTGCCGCCGCCGAGGGTCAGCACCCGCTGGTCCTGCGCGGGTGGCAGCAGCACGCTCATCGACTGGTCGCGCTCGTCCTTGTTGCGCAGGCCGGGCACGGGCGTGATGGTGTTCGCCCCGTAGTCGTAGATGGACGCCCCCGTGCCGGGCAGGCCGTTGCCGAAGACGTGGCTGCCCGTGTAGAACAGCCGGCCGTCCTGCATGAGGATCATCGACGGGTAGAGACCCCAGAAGCTCCAGGTCTGGTTGGCCTCGCCCAGCCCGAGCCAGCGTTCCTCGCTCGCGTCGAAGTACTGCGTGGCGACCATGCCCGAGGAGTCCTCGTTGAGCCCGCCGAGCGAGATGACGTCGCCGTTGCCGAGGATCGTCGCCGACGGGTACCAGGAGCCGGCCGACATGTCGTTGACCCGCTCGTAGCTGCTGGTCGCCGGGTCGAAGACGAACGAGTCGCGCAGTCCCTTGTAGCCGACCGTCCCGTCGGCCGACGGATAGTCCTTGTTGCCGCCCATCACCAGCACCCGGCCGTCGGCGAGCTGCACGTGCCCGGCGCAGAACAGGTCGGCCGGCGTCGCCACGTTCGTGAAGGCGCCGGTGGACGGGTGGTAGACGGCGGTCTTGAAGGTGCCGGCCGCGAAGTCGTCGAGGTTGTTGCCCGAGCCCGCGACCAGCAACACGTCGCCGTTGTGCAGAACGACGGCGTGAATGGCCCGTACGGGTGTGTCGAACGGCATGACCTGCCAGGCGCCCTTCGTGCAGGCCGCGCCCGCGGTGCAGGCGGTCGTGCCGGGGGAGGGCTGGGTGACGTCCTCCATCCGGTAGTCGTCGGTGCGCAGGGTGCCGGCGCCGTAGAGGGTGACGCCCCAGACGATCTGGTCGGTGCCGGGCGGGACCTGCGGGGTGCGTACGGTCTGTTGCTGGTAGGTCGTGGTGACCGGCAGACTGGCCAGATCGGTCCAGTAGACCCAGCCCTGCGCGACGTCGTGGCGGAACACGGTCATCGCCGTGTTCGGGGTGGTCGTCGTGTACCAGACGCTCAGGTCGTACTGGTGACCCGGCGACACGTTCGGCGCGCAGGACGGGTTCTCCAGCATCATCGCCTTGCGGTCGCCGGTCGTGCTCTGAGCCAGCGTGATCTGCATGGCCCGGGCGCCGGTGTGAGCCTGGGCGGTCACGTCGAACGTGTACGGCGAGTCGCCCCACCCCGAGCGTTCCCAGCACACCGGGAAGCCGTCCGCGCCGACCGACTCGAGGCCGCCGTTCGCGACCAGGTTGGCGCCCGCCGAGACCGGCAGCGTGGGCAGGGCGAGCAGCAGCAGAAGCGACAGGATCAGCGTGACTCCGAGGTCGCGGCGGTTGCGCCGGCTGAGCCAGGGCCGTGGAGTCATGGGCGTCGCGCCCGGTAGATGACACCGTCCAGGATCAGGAATCGCACCACGAACGAGACCAGCAACGTGAGCAGGTTCGCGATCAGCACGCCGACGTGCAGGCCCGAGACGAGCAGCGCCAGCAGTGGCACCCGCAGCAGCAGGTCGGCGTTGCCGAGGACGAAGAACCGGCTGATCCGCCCGGTGAAGCTGCGATGCTGTCGGCGGTCGCGGTAGAGCAGCGCGTCGGTCAGCAGGAAGTTCCACCCGACCGCGAGGAGGTTGGCGACGATCGCGGCCGGCAGGTAGTGCACGCCCACGACGTCGTGCAGGAACCACAGCGCCGACTGGTTGGGCAGCAGCCCCGAGATGCCGATGAGCGCGAACACGAGCATCCGGGCCCGCTTGGCGCCGAACCGCAGGATCGCCAGGTGCTTGAGGAAGCGCAGCCCCTCGGTCAGGCTCGACTTGGACTCCCCGGCGTGGCGGGGCTGGAAGGCGTACGGCACCTCGACGATGCGGCCGGGCCGGTTGCGCACGATCAGCTCGAGCAGGATCTTGTACCCGAGCGGGCGCAGCTCCTCGGTCTCGAGCGAGCTGGCGCGGATCGCGAAGAGCCCGCTCATCGGGTCGCTCACCTGCAACAGGTTGTTCCGGAAGATCACCTTGGTGACCACGGTGGAACCGCCCGACACGATGCGCCGGTAGCCGCCGTCGAGTCCGGCCCGGCTGCTGCCGCCCCCGGCGTACCGGCTGCCGATCACCAGGTCCGCGCCGTCGCGCCGGCCGGCCCCCACCAGCGTCGAAACCACCTCGGGCGGGTGCTGCAGGTCGGCGTCCATCACCACGATCCACTCGCCCCGGGCGGCCCGCATGCCCTCGACGACCGCGCCGCCCAGGCCACCGGTCGCGTGCTCGCGATGAATCAGGCGTACGGAGATCGGGCAGTCCGCGGCGGCGGCCGAGATCACGGCTGGTGTGTCGTCGGTGCTGTCGTCGACGAAGAGGATCTCGGTCCCGCCGTGCGGCAGGGCGGCCGCGAGCCGCTCCAGCAGGGTCCCGATGTTGTCGCGCTCGTTGTAGGTGGGCACCACGACGGTCTGCTCGAGGGCCGTGCTCACCGGCAACTCGCCCAGCGTGCCCCGCATCGTCGCCCGTACCGGGGTGATGGTCATTGTGGCTCCTTGAGGACCTGGCGGATCTCGATGAGGCCGTCGGCCGGGCCGAACGACGCGATCACGGTGGAGTTCTCGAGCAGGGCGGTCACGGTCGGCAGGGTGCCGGGGTCCTGCCGTACGGCGGGGGTGGACACGATGTAGTCGACATCCCGCCAGCCGCCGGGGAGCCGGGCGGCGACCTCGGTGTCGAGGTCGAGCTTGTAGAACCAGATCACCCGCTGCTCGGGGTAGCCGGCGTTGACGCAGTCGAGCCACAGCACGTCGTCGACGACGACCGTGGACGGCGGCTGGGCGCGCAGATACTCGGCGGCCTGGACGTACGCGGCGTTGTCGTTCGCGGTCAGCGCGCGCCGGTCGCCGACGTACCAGCGTGGCGCCACGACGGTGGCGGCCAGCACCACGGCGAGGGCGATCGCACCCCATTTGAACCAGCGGTCGAGCCGCCCGATCGTCCAGGCCAGCACGCCGGCGACGGCCAGCGCGAAGAATGGCAGCACCTGCACCACGTACATGGCGGGCAGATAGCCGCCCGGGCGCAGGGCCACCAGGATCAGGATCGCGCCGGCCACCGAGACCGGGCGCAGCCGCCGGATGGCCAGGCCGGCGATGGTCGCCGCGACGCCCGCGACCAGGATGACGCTGTCGTAGTAGAGCCACGAGCGCACGAGCGAGTTCGCGCCCGAGCCCGCCTCGAAGATGCTGCCCGAGCCGGAGCGCGAGCCCAGCTGGAACTGGACGGCGCCGATCAGCGACACGTGCCCCTCGCCCGGGAACAGTTCGCCGCGCAGCAGCGCGTAGAGCGGGTAGAAGCAGCCGACCAGCACCAGGCCGCTGGCGAACGCGCCGAACGCCCACGGCCGCGTGGTGCTGCGCGCGGTGTTCTGCCACATCGCCACCAGCACGGCGGGCAGGATGAGCAGGATCGTCTCCTTGGAGAGCACCGCGACCGCGGCCGCCGCGCCCGCTGCCGCGAAGTGCCACAGATGCTGGCGCGGCGAGAGCGCGAGGGCCAGCGCGGCGAGCAGCCACACCACGGCGAAACTGTCCAGATAGATCTGCCGGCCCATGGTGAGGAAGAGCGGCGAGAGCCCGTACGTGAGCAGCCCGGCCGCCGCCGCCCATCGCGGCAGGCCCATCCGGCGCCCGACCACGTAGACCAGCAGCAGCCCGGCAGCCTGCAGCGGCAGCATGGCGATCCGGCCCGCGGCCACCGCGATCAGGCCGGGCGCGACCAGTCCCGGCAACCAGGAGCCCGCGGCCAGCTGGATCCAGGCGAGCGGCGGGTGGTCGTACCAGTAGGTGTAGTGGGCCAGGCCCTTGCCGTGCTGCACCGCCCAGGCCTGCGCGAGGTAGGTGCCCTCGTCGTCGCTGGCCGTCGGGAAGCCGGTGATGTTCCACGCCAGCAACGCGAGGACCACCGTCGTCAGCGCGACCGACAGGTAGAGATCGCTGCGGTCCTTGGGGGCTTGGACCGGTTCTTCCTGTACTGGCTTGACGAGCTCTAGAACGGTCATGCCGCCACCTCGGTGGCCGGCCGCGCGGCGCTCAGGTGCGCGCCGACGTGCGTGGTCAGTTCCCAGTTGCGCTTGCCGGTGTACTCACGCCAGACGGCGCGCAGCGCGGCCGTCGACAACACCAGCGCGTACGGGAAACTCCCGAGCACCAGCTTGGCGTAGTGATGCCAGCGGATCCGCAGGTCGTACTGCCGGCCGAAGTCGTGCAGGCCGACGATCTGGAACATCAGCGTGGCCGCCATCGGCAGCACCGGCAGGAAGGTCACCAGCGCGACGAAGACCGGCAGCTGAGCCCAGATCGCGATGGCCACCCCGAGGGGGATCACCACACCGGAGAACGCCTGCAGGAACGGGCTGGTCAACGTGTAGCGGGCCAGCATCCGGGCCCGCCAGGTGGGCAGCCGGCGCCACTCGCCCTTGCGCAGCACCTGCAGGAACCCCTGGTGCCAGCGGGTGCGCTGCTTGAGCAGGGCGGTCACCGAGCCCGGCGTCTCCTCGCGGGTGACGATCGTGGCGTCGTACGCGACCACGACCTTCGCACCCCGGCTGGAGAGCCGCACCCCCAGGTCGCAGTCCTCGGCGAGGCAGGTGCCGTCCCACCCGTTGGCCCGGCGCAGCACGTCGGAGCGGACGAAGACGGTGTTGCCGCCGAGCGGGATGAACCCCTTCTTGGCGTGCAGGTGCAGCCGGCTGCGGAACCAGAAGAAGTACTCGAGGCAGTTCTGCAGGCTGTACCAACTGGAGTGGAAGTTGATGAGCTGAACGCCGCCCTGCACGACATCGGCGTCGGTGGCCCGGAACGCGTGGTCGACGTGCTCCAGCAGCAGCGGATGCACCTGGTCCTCCGCGTCGAAGACCCCGACCACATCCCCGCGTACGTAAGGCAGCGCGGTATTCAGGGCGCGAGGCTTGTTCTTCTGTTCGTTGTGGTCGGTCACCACGAGAATCCGCCCCGGCGCGCCCAGCGCGACCCGGTGCGCGACCTCGGCCGTCTCCGGGTCGTCGTGCCCCACAATGATGATGATCTCGAAACCCTCGTGAGTGGAGCGCAGCAGCCGCTCGACCGTGTGCTCGAGGACGGCCGTCTCGTGCCGGGCCGGCAACAGCAACGAGAACGTCAGGTGCTGCTCCCCGTCGGGCGGGGCGAACCGGGTGCCGGCCAGGGTCTCCGGCGTGCGCCAGGCGTGCATGGTCCACCACAACGTGACCGCGGCGAACGCCGCGAGCACCAGAGAAACAAAAATCATGACGACGGCAGCCAATGTCATGGCCTCTTCCCCGATTTCCTCGGCAGGACTGCTCCTGCCGTACGAGAAAGAACCTAACCGGAATAGCCTCGTACCTATCAAGTGGACTGTCGTGGGTTTTACAGCCCGTACGGAAGCGTTATCCGACCCGAAATGGGGGCGCAACAAGGAATCGGGCATCCCCCCTTCTTTCCGGCCGATCGGTCGCCCGAAATCCTTACCGCACAAGGGATTCTGGCACAACGGCCCGACCCGCCGGACCTTTGCGTCCGGCGTGTTACCGCCGCGACGCGTTCAGTCCACAGTGGTGAACCCTCGAAACGTTCGACCGTTGGATAAGTCGACCTTGACGGAAACCGCGCAGGCCTGGCTGTTATCCGAATCACGGACCGTCCCCCTTTCGCTGGGGGCAGGTAGCGATTTCAGATGATTTCCAGCAAGGCGGTATACGTCGACGGCGAGGGCAACCACGTCAATTCGTCTTCACCGCCCCGGTTCGACACAGCGGTGACCGAACGACAAGCCACAGCTTGCAGGAAGGCGCTGTAACCCGGTGGCAGGGTCATCCCGAGCCGCTCCTCCACGGCGGCGAGCGCATCGGGACCCGCGCCGGCGCATCCGAGCCACCCGGAAGCCAGCCGCTCGTCCCCCAGCTCGTCAAGCCGATCAGCGTCGGCGACGCGGAGGAAGTCCGCGCTGTACCGCGCCGAATAGACCTGCCACTGCTCGGCCGTAGAGGGACTCCCACTCGAAGTCACGCCCTACTTTGAGGTCGGCCGCAGAAGTGTTCGATCACGATCGACCGGTAAGGTGCCCGGCAGTCTCATCGATCGTGTGGGGGGGCATGCCTCATCTGCTGTGGATGAGCACCGAACCCCGGCGTGGCGTCGTGGCGTCGGGATCTACGCCGACAATCAGCGCGGTCCGCCGCCGAGGAGCACGACTCGGACAAGGCGCGTGGCCTGGATGCCGCGCTGCGGGCGCTGTCCGAGCATAGTTGTGGCATGTGGCTGTTGCTGCTGGCCGCGATCGGCTTCGCCGCGTACGGATCGTTCGCGTTGGCGGAGGCCCGCTACCGCAAGGTCTGAGACCCGGCCGCGCCGATGACGCTGAATCCGCCCCACCCGTTGGCGTTGTTCCGCAACCTGGGCCGGGTCATCCGCGGAGTCTACGGACATCAGCGATGGCCGGCGGTGAGCTGTTGCGCCACCCGACTGCCACGTGCTCGCCCAACCGGGCCTGTCACCACTCTGGTCCAGTGTCCCGCCGCCTCAGCATCCCTCGAAACGGCCGTGGGGAAACTTGACGAAGATCCGCGAGGCGTCGACGCCCATAATGCCGCAAACGGTGACGACCGCCCGACGCATGTCCTGTTGGGTGCCGGTATAGGCGCCCGGAAAGAACTCCGCGGTGGGCAATATGACAGGCGAGCCGAGCCAGCTTGTGCCGAACCGCTCGACGAACCTGGCCATGCTGCGGTCAATCCGCTCCTGCTCATCGGCAACAGCCGGGCATTTAGCCGTGAACAACACCGTCTCCACGCCTCCCCGCGCGGGATCAGTGATCTTAAAGGGAGCGGACGTGCCCGCTACCGGGGCAACCAATCGTACGAGACGTACAGGGGTCGAGTCAGCATCCGCGACACCGGCGAACACCGTCCACACCGGATGATGGTTCACCGCCGGCGTCGGCACTGTCCACCCATGACGGATGTCATGGGGAAACCGGGCGCCGGCCATCCGAACCTGTGGCTCGGGGCACTACTCGGGGGCCCGGCGGGGCCGAAGAATCGGCTCATGACGAACTCACGAAGTGCTCCGGCGGTCGAGGTGCACGACCTCAGCCGGCGGTACGGCGGTCCCCGCGGCTTCACCGCGGTCCGGGGGGTGTCGTTCCAGGTCGAGCGCGGTGAGCTGTTCGCCCTGCTCGGGACGAACGGCGCCGGCAAGACGTCCATCATGGAGCTGGCGGAGGGGCTGGCCCGTCCGAACGGCGGCCGGGTCCGGGTGCTCGGGCACGACCCGTTCGCTGAGCGCGCCGTGGTGCGGCCCCGGGTCGGCGTGATGCTGCAGGAAGCCGGCTTCCCCGCGGACCTGACCGTCGCCGAGACGGCCGGGATGTGGGCCGGCACGCTGAGCGCGCCACGACCGGTCGGCGAGGTGCTCGCGCTGACCGGGCTGGCACAGCGCGCGACCGTACGCGTGCAGCAGCTCTCCGGTGGCGAACGCCGCCGCCTCGACCTGGCCCTGGCGTTGCTCGGCCGTCCTCAGGTGCTCTTCCTCGACGAGCCGACCACCGGGCTCGACCCGCAGAGCCGCGGCACCACGTGGGAGCTGGTCCGCGAACTGCTGCGGGACGGCACGACCGTGTTGCTGACCACGCACTATCTGCACGAAGCGCAGGAGCTTGCCGATCGGATCGCCATCATGCGCGGCGGACGCATCGTGGCGGCCGGGTCCCCGGCCGAGCTGACCGCCGACTACCCCGCGCGGATCAGCTTCGTGCTGCCCGACGGCGTCGGCTCCGACCAGTTGCCGGCGCTGTCGCACGCACGGCCGGGCGTTCCGTCCGGGACAGCGGCGGTCACCGTCGAGACCGACTCCCTGCAGGAGAGTCTCGCCGACCTGCTGGGCTGGGCGGCCGAACGGCACGTCACCCTCGGCCATCTGAACGCTCGGTCCGCGTCGCTGGAAGAGGCGTTTCTTGCCATCGCCGGGGACGTCGCGACCGCCGAAATCGCGGAGGTACGGTCGTGACCATCGGTACTCTTGCCCGCCCGCGCACCGGGGTCCGGCGGATCCGTTCCCTCGGTCGCGCCGAGCTGCTGCTGTTCTGGCGCAACCGGACCGCGCTGTTCAACGCGCTCGGCGTCCCGGTGGGCATCGCGGTGGCCCTCGGCTCGGCGGATGTCGACGGCGGCGAACTGTCCGGCAACGCCTTCCTGATGACCGGGCTGTGCGGCGTGCTCCTGCTGCTCGCCGTCTACTACAACCTCGTCACCGCCTATGTGGCCAGGCGCGAGGAGCTCGTACTCAAGCGCCTGCGGGTCGGTGAGCTGACGGACGCGGAGATCCTGACCGGCACCGCGAGCCCCTCGGTGGCGGTCGCGCTGGTCCAGATCGTCCTGGTCGTCATCGGTGGCGGACTGTTCCTCGGACTGCCGATGCCGGTCAACGCCGTCGTGCTGCTGGCCGGGGTGGCCGGTGGGGTGCTGGTCTGTGTGCTGCTCGCCGCGGCGTCGGCGATCTTCACCAGGACGGCCGAGACGGCTCAGGTGACGACGTTGCCGATCCTGCTGGTGTGCATGCTCGGGTCGGGGATCGTGGTGCCGGCGGCGCAACTGCCGGACAACCTGGCCGATGTGCTGCGGTTGCTGCCGCTGTCGCCGGCCATGGAGTTGCTGCGGCTCGGCTGGTTGGGAACCACCGGTTCCGCCGCCCCGGCCGACTTCGTGAGCGTGTTCGCCGTGGCGGCGGCGCCGGGTGGCATCCTGCTGGTCTGGATCGCGATCGGCATCGTGGTGGTACGGCGCTGGTTCCGCTGGGAACCGCGGCGCTGAGTGGGGCGGACGGGGATGACGGTGATGGCGCAGTGGTGGCGTGGGCTGAGTAACGCCGCCCGGTTCGACCTGTCCGCCCGGGGCACGCTGTACGTCAACTACCTGATGCTGCCGGTGGTCGTCGGCCTGGGACTCGGGCCCTCGCTGGGACCGGCGACCGGGGTGCTCGTGGCGGTCGTGGCCGGGCAGGGCGTGGTGTGCCTGGTGCAGCTGCGCGCCGCGCTGGAGCACTACCTGGGCCGCCGGCCCCGGCCGACGCGATTGATCGCGGCGTCGGTGGGGCTGGCGGTGGCCGCCGTGGTAGGCGGCTACCTGGCCTATCCGGACCATACGCCCGGGCACAACGACGGGCCGGCCTTGTGGATCCTGCTGCTGGTGGGTGGCGCCGTCGTCGTCACGCTGGCGGCGACGGAGAGCGCCCCGGTCGTGGTCACCGCCGGCGCGGTCGCTTGCGGGGCCGTTTACGGTCTCGCCGCCCTGCAGGGCCGGCCCGACGCCGGTGCCGTCCTCGCCTTCGCGCTGTTGTTGCTCGGCGCGGGTGCGGCGTACCGCTTCACGGCGTGGATGCTCGGTGTCATGTGGGAACTGGACCGGGCGCGGCACCTGCAGGCCAGGCTCGCGGTCGCCGACGAGCGGCTGCGCTTCGCCCGGGACCTGCACGACGGGGTGGGACGCACCCTGTCGGTGGTGGCGCTGAAGTCCGAGCTGGCGGCACAACTGGCCCGGCGTGGCCGCGAGGACGCGGTCGACGAGATGCTCGCGGTCCGCCGCATCGCCCAGGACTCGCTCGCCGAGTTGCACGCTCTGGTCAGCGGGTACCGTGCCGCCGATCTCGACGTCGAGCTGGCCGGCGCCCGGTCGCTGCTCGCCTCCGCCGGCATCGAGTGCAGGGTGATCGGGGACGGCGGTAGGGTTCCGGCGCCGGTGCAGGGGGCGCTCGGCTGGGTGGTCCGGGAGGGTACGACCAATGTGTTGCGGCACAGCGAAGCCCGTACCTGCCTGGTGGCCGTGCGGGTGGCATCCGGCGGCGGGGTGTCGCTGACCATGGAGAACGACGGGTTGTCCCGGCCGGCCGGCCCGGCCCGGGTGGAGTTCGGCAACGGCCTGGTCGGCGTGAGCGAACGGATCGCCGGCCTCGGCGGCACGGTCAACGCCGAACGGCGGGACCCCAGCACCTTCCGCCTCGAGGTCACGGTGCCGGCGGGTGTGGACCGGGACAACGGTGAGTGACCCCCGGATCCGGATCCTGCTCGCCGACGACGAGCATCTCATCCGGGGTGCGATGGCCGCGCTGCTCGCGCTCGAGGCGGACCTCGACGTCATCGCCCAGGCCGCTACCGGCGACGAGGCGCTGGCGCTCGCCCGCGCGCTGCGCCCCGACGTGGCGGTCGTCGACCTGCAGATGCCCGGCCTCGACGGCGTGACGCTGGCCCGGATCCTCCACGGCGAACTGCCCTCCTGCCGCACCCTGATCGTTACCAGTCACGCCCGGGCCGGCCACCTCAAGCGGGCGCTGGCGGCCGGCGCCCGCGGCTTCGTACCCAAGACGGTCTCCGCGGACATTCTGGCCACCGTCGTGCGGACCGTGCACAGCGGCGGCCGGTACGTCGATCCGCAACTGGCCGCCGAGGCGATCAGCGCCGGGGACAGCCCGTTGACGCCCCGGGAGGCTGAGGTTCTCGGCTACGCCGGCGAAGGCGCGCCGGTGGAGGAGATTGCGCGCCGGGTCAACCTCTCCCCAGGCACCGTGCGCAACTATCTGTCGGCCGCGGTCGGCAAGACCGGTGCGACCAACCGGCACGAGGCCGTGCGCATCGCCTACCGGCACGGCTGGATCTGAGACGCGTCACACGCGGAGCAGGTCGGCAGGCGCAGATCGTGTGAAGGCCGGATCGTTGCCGGATGCGACATCACCGCGGCGTTTCGGATACCAGAGTCGCGGTGGCGGTGTTGTCGGCGGCGGCCGCGTCCTGCCAGAACATGTCGATGCCACCCGCACTGTTGATGATCAGGGTGAGCTTGGCAGCCTCGGCGCAGCGTGCTTTCGAGTCGCGGGTGGTGTGCTGGCGCACGTGGAGTACGCGCTCGGTGGGAGCCGGTGCGCTGACGGTCAGCAGGCCTTTACAGCCGAGGCTTACGACCTCGATCCGGCCGGTGTTCGATCCCGGGGCGAAGGTGATGACCGCCGGCCATGACTTCGCTGTGCTCATCGGCTGGGCGGCGATGCCGACCCATCGGCCGTGAAACGGGGCCGGCACTCGGGACCGCGTCGCCGACGGGCTGGTGCTGCGTCGCGGAGGGCGATCGGCCAGGCTGTCCGGTGCCGGCGACACCGTGCTGGGACCCGGCGCTGCGGACGTCACGGCAGTGCGCGCGGAGGGGCCGGTGCCGGCCCGCGTACCGGCTGAGTCGGATCGGGTCTGGGTATAGAGCGTCCCGCCGCCGATGACGGCGCTCGCCGCGGTCCCCGCGAGGACAGCGAAGAGCACGACGACCCGCCTCGGCCGTCGCCCGGCGGGTTTCGGCCGGGCCGGCTCGGATCCCCGCGACGGTCCGCCGGTCAGCCGAGCAGCCCCGGTCAGCATGTCGACCGTGACGGCGGCGGCAGTCTCCGTCGGCGCGGGGCCGGTCTGATCCGGTACGACCGTGGTCAGTCCGTTCTCAGCGGTTTCGGTGTCCGACGTGACCTGCGCCGACGTCGCGAGGGTGGCTGCCGGATCGTCCGCTGAAGAACCGGGCGGCTCCACGACGGCCTGCTCCGGTGTGGCTTCTCCCGGCGATGACGGGACCGCACCAGTAACTCGCCCATCGTGAGCGTCCTGGTAGGCCGTAGGCGCGGCGATCGTGGGTGGCGGTGCTGCGAGGGTCCCCGGCAAGCCGTCCAGAGCGGGCCTTCGCCGCTTGGACTGGGTAGGCCACCAGCGAGCCGAGCGTCGTCCCGGCGTTGTTGTGGCGGGTCCGGGCGAGCCCGTCGGGTAGGCCACATTGGCAAGAAGCTGGATTGCGTTCTCAGCGGCGAGACGACGTGCCGGATCCTTGACCAGCAGGCCCTTGATGACCGGCCAGAGTCTGCCGGCATGGGCCGGCGGGGCGGGGCGGCTGGTGAGGACGGCGGCGATGGTGGCCTGGGTATCCTCACGCTGGAACGGGGAGCGGCCGGTCACCGCCGTGTAGAGGGTGACACCGAGGGCCCAGAGATCGGCGGCGGCGGTCGCGGGGCGGCCGTTGATCCGCTCCGGTGCCAGGTACGCCGGGGAACCGACCGTCTGCCCGGTGGCGGTGAGCGCGGTAGCGTCGTCGATCGCGGCGATGCCGAAGTCGGTCAGCACCACCCGGTCCGCGTCATCGATGAGGATGTTGGCAGGTTTGACGTCGCGGTGGACGATGCCTTCGCGGTGCGCGGTGCGCAGCGCGTCCAGAATGTACAGCCCGATCTCCGCGGTCCGCTGCTCGGTCAGCAGCCCGTGCTCCCGGATGGCCTCCGCCAGGGAACGTCCGTCGATCAGTTCCATGACGATCCAGGGCCGGCCTTCATCGATGACCACGTCGTGCACGGTGACGATGCCGGGGTGCCGAAGCCGGGCCGCTGCCTGAGCTTCCCGCAGCGCCCGCCGGACGAGCGGGTCCGCCGGATCGACCGGCCCGCTACCGGCGCTGGGGAACCAGATCTCCTTGATGGCCACGTCTCGGCCCAGCAGGATGTCGTGGGCGTGCCAGACGGCCCCCATCCCGCCCCGCCCGAGCAGGCGCAGCAACCGATAGCGGCCGACGATCACCCGCGCCATGCCCTCGGTCACTCCTGGAATCTATCGGGCATGGGCAAGTTCACCCGCTGTGGCACGCTGTCGAGGTGTCGGTCGAGCACAGAGACTGGCTACGCATCACCATTGACGTCGTTGCATCTCCTCGATCGTGCAAGCCCCACCGGCGGTGTCGGCCTGGTCCGGGCTTGATTCGATGGGCGGAAGTCGGTGCCCGCGTACCGTGAGGGTGAACGTGTGGTATTCGCGCCGGTTGGGCCATGTGCCGGGCGGCCGGTGTCCGGTAGAACCCATGGGTGTGCCCGGTGGTGACTGGCCGTTCGTGTCTGTCGCGAGGAGGTGGCGGGTGTGAGGCCGTTGGTTGTCAGTCTTGATCAAGGAACGCTCTGCCTGACTTTGAGCGGTGATATCGATTTCGTCAACTCGGCGCCGATCTCGCAGGCGATCCAGGAGGCGGTGGTTCAGGGCCGGCCGGCCCTGGTACGGGTGGACGTGGCCGAGGTGAGCTTCCTGGATTCCTCGGGTCTCGGAGTTTTGGTGGCTGCCCTGCGCGCCGCTACGGAGTGCGGTGCGGTTTTCCGGGTGGAGCGTCCCAACGCCAATGTGTACGGCCAATTCGAGATCGCCGGTCTGGTGGAGAGGTTCGGCTTGGCCGATTCTGATGGTGGTCGCAGCGGTGCCGGGCGGTGAGCGACGTCGGTATCGGTGGGTCGGCTGGGCAGTTGCCGCTCGCTTGAGGCGCCAGCACGAAGGGCTTCACGGTACGGATCGGTGCGGACCGCCGCGGGAGGCGCGATGAGCGTGGGGCAGCATCACGAGTACCGGCAGCGGCTGGCCGCGTTGGCCGAGACGGTGGCACAGGCACAGTTGGATCCCGCAGCGCAGGTGCATCGGGCAGCGGGCCTGCTGGCCGGTCGGGTCGGGTGCCGAGTCGACGAGGCCCACACCTATCTGCTGGACCGGGCGGCACAGCAAGGCCGGCCGGCGGCTGCGGTGGCCGGTGACATCCTGATGGCCCTGCAAGGCCGTCCAGGATCCGGATCGCGGCCCTTGGACGCCGAGGTGGACAAGGCGCTGCACCCCCAGGGCCGGAGCCCATCGGCGGAGCGCCGGCTTCCCCCGCACCCGCCGTCACGGGCGGTTGACGACTGGGGCCCACTGGTACAGCATGTCCTCGAGGCGATGCCGGGTAACCACATGGCGCTGTCGCCGGTGTTCGGTGACGGTTCCGAGATCACCGACTGGGTGATTGTTGCGGTGAGTCAGGAGACGGCCGACTTCTCCGGCCGCGACGTGGCCCAAGCGGTGGGCCGGCGTATCACCCAGGCGTATCCGGCAACGGTGGATACGCCGGTGTGGCAGGCGTGGCTCGACGTGGCGGCTGACGGGTGCGCGCGCGAAGTCGGGCCGTTCCCGTATGTGGGCAGGAGTGCCCGGGCGCCCGCCGAGGTGTTGATGACCGCCTGGGTGTCGCGGGTGGGTCCGGGAGTGCTCAGCCGGTGGGTGCGCCACGACGAGCAGACCCGGCAGGCCGAACGGATCGCGCAAACCGAACGGCTGGGCCAGCTCGGCTGGGGCGAAGCGGACCTGGTCACCGGCCAGATCGTGTGGTCGGACGAGTTGTATCGCATCTATGAGCGTGACCCGGCGCTGGGGCCGATGTCCAGCGAGGAACAGAACGCCGTGACCGTGCCCGAGGATGAGCCGATCCGCCGGCAGGCGGCGGAGGGCTTCGGCCGCGGGGACACCGTCGATGTCACGACCCGCATCCGCGTCGGCGGGCGGGTCAAACATGTGCGCAGCGTCGTCGACGCGGTCCGCGATGTGCAAGGCCGGCCGGTGAAGGTGTACGGCATCGTGCAGGACGTCACCATGCAGCACACCAGCCGGGCGCAGCTGGCCGAGGCGGAGCAGTTGCTGCAGCAACACCAGAACAGCCTCGCGGCCGAGCATGAACTCGCCGCCCAACTGCGCCAGATCGTGCTGCCCGTGCCCGCCGAGCCGTTCGACCTGCCCGGGCTGCGTGTAGCCGTGCGCTACCTACCCGCCGAGGAGGCGAGCCGAGTCGGCGGCGACTGGTTCCACGCGGCCCTCGCCGACGACGGCAGCGTGGTCCTCGCCGTCGGGGACGTAGCCGGCCACGGCATGCACGCCGCCACCGTGATGGCCGAGCTGCGGCACATGCTTGCGGGTCTCACCGTGACCACCACGACCGACCCGGCGCAGCTGCTGTGGCACCTCAACCGGCTGCTCTACTCCCGCGCCACCACCGCGACCGCCGTAGTGGCCCGATTCGATCCGCAGAGCCGTTCCATCACCTGGGCGCAGGGCGGGCACCCGAAACCACTACACGCCCGCGCCGGCACCACCACCGAACTCGCCGCGCCGCGCGGCACACTGCTCGGCGCCGTCCGCGCCGCCCGCTACGACACCGCCACGGTCAGCCTGGCGCCGGCCGACCTGCTGCTGTTCTACACCGATGGACTGATCGAACACCGCCGGCACACCCTCGCCGAAGGACTCGCCCCCGTCATCACCACCCTTGACGACATCTCCGCTTCCGGCAGCCGGCAGCCACTGGCCGACCTCCTGATGCGACTACGCCGAGCCAACCCCGAGGACGACACCTGCATCCTCGCCGTGCGCCACCACACGCCGGTACCACCCGACCCACCCGAAGGTGACCATGCCTGAACACCTGCGCCGTTCGGGCCGACGGCCAAACCCGCAGGACGACAGCCCGCCATCGGTACGAAACTTCGCCCTCGAAGATCTCCATACGCTGCGCCACGACGTCACGCGATTCGCCCGGGCGAGCGGCCTCACCGATCCCGTCCTGTACCGCTTCGTGCTCGCCGTCCACGAACTCGCCACCAACGCCGTGCGCCACGGGGGCGGCCACGGACGCCTCGAACTGCGACGTACCCGCAACCAGCTCTACTGCCAGGTCAGCGACCACGGTCCCGGCCTGCCGCAGATACAGCCCCGACCCCGCCCGCCCGCTGACGCACTGAGCGGACGCGGCCTGTGGCTGGCCCAGCACGCGGGCAAGCTCGCCTGCACCAGCGATGACCATGGCACCGTCGTCACGCTGACCTGCACGATCTCACCGCCGGCCACGGCCGATGACATCCAGGCCGACTAGCAACGCGAGGAGGACACTGGCCGTCTCAACCTGCCCCCCGCCGGGCGGCTCAGCTTCATCACCTGCCGAGCACGCCGTATGAGGGGCTTAATTGCGGGGTGCGGTCCAATCGGAGAGAACACCAGCGATTTCTTTCGGCTTTTCCTCGGCCAGCTGCTCGATAGCGTGTTGCCGGCGGGATGCCAGCGCTCGAGCAGACTCGACGGTTTTCACAGTAAGGGGTGTGTTCAGCTGGGTCAGACTGTGCTGCTCGAGAATCACCTGCAAGGTTTTGGCACGTTCCAGCTCACCCGAGCGGAGAGGTCTGCGGTTCGTCGCGCGGCGGCTGGCTCGCCAGGCCAGCAACAGCAGGATCAGCACCAGAAGCACCAGGCCGGCCGTCTTCATCTGCGCCTGTTGTTTCGCGGCCGTCGCGGCGGCGGCCGAGTCGGTCAGTGCCTGCTGGACCTTTTCGGCGGCGCTGGTATCGAACGGGATGGCGGCGACGGCGATCGAGTCGCCGCGAGTGCGGTCGATGCCGACTGCCGCGCTGACGAGTTGTTGTAGCTGAGCGAGGTTGATGGTGCCGGCGTTGGTTTTGTCCAGCAGGACGGCCACGCTGAGCCGCTCGACAGCGCCGGGCGCGGTGCGCCGGGTCTGGTTGATCTCGTTGACCGCGTTGATGCGGTCGGTGCGGGTGTTCTCGTACCCGGTGGCGCCGTTCGCGGTGTAGGTCTCGCGGCTGATGCGTTCCGCCAGCGCTGTCGCCGACGGGCTGGACGTGTAGGTCTTGGTTGCCGTTTCGACCTGGTCGAGGTTCAGTTCGGCTGTGGTGGTGACCACGGCGTGGCCGGGGCCGACGATCGCGTCGAGCATCTTCTGCAGGGAGGCGTTGAGCCGGTTCTGAAACGCGGCGGTCTGCGTGTCGGCGCTGGTCAGGCGCTGTGGTGCCAGTTCGGCGGCCTCCGCGGCGGAGGTGTGAGCGCCGATGCTCACGACCAGCCCGGCGACGACCATGGCGGACCTGCGTCCTGGGGTGAGGAACTTGAAGGTCTTGCCGATGGTGCGCAGAGGTCCTGGGTAGTGGTTGTCCATGTCAGGTCTTCGCCTTCGAGCTTTGCTCGGTCACTTGGTCAGGACGGCTTCGGAGCGGGCGATGGTGGCGGCGCGGGTGGTGTCGGTCCAGGTGGGCTTGCGGACTGCGTCGACGGAGAACACGTAGCGGTTGTTTCGCTGCAGGCCGGTGACGGTCACGCTCAGGTTTGAGCAGCCGTCGGCTGGTTTCTTGTCCTGCCAGGCGAGGTCGGGCTGGGGGCCGGGGACGGGATCTTGGGAGATGCTGGTGATGCGGTAGGTGGTGATGGCCGGGTCGCCGGGGTGGTACCAGGTCACGGTGGCCGTGGTCGTGCCCACCTTGACGGTCAGCGGGGCGATCACGCCGGCCGGAGTGGTTCCGATGCAGCGGGGGTCGTGGGGTGCGGCGACGGCTTCGGCTGTTTCCGGCACGGGGAGCGCGTCCTCCTCTTCTTGCTTGTCCTCCTCGACGGGTGGAGCAGCGGCGGGCTCGTCCTCGGCCGGTCGCTCGCCTTCTTTGACGATGATCCAGCTGTCACCGACCGGGTTGGCGGCCATGGCCCCGGCCTGGTCTTTGCCTGTGCCTGGTAGGTCGCAGCCGCTGAGCGCGAGCGTGCCGAGTGCCGCGACGGTGACTTTCCGGCCCAAGGCGTAAGTGCGCACAGACTCTCCTTCCGAGCACGGCCGGTGCCGTGACAGCCGGAAGCATCGGCGGCCGGCGAGGTTCCTCAAGGCTTTTGGCGAGGAGGCGCGGGTAATGCGGCCTGCTACCAGCAAGATGTGCCGACTTGGGTGGAGGTTACGGGTGATCATCACCACCCTCCGTCAAGGCCAACTCTCCTCTCACCGAAGAGTAGGGTCGGGTTGTCGTCGAGGTGCGGCGTTCCTGCCCCTTGCCGTCGACCAGCCTCTGGGCGCTGATGCCCGCGCCGGATCGGACCGTGGTTCACGGCCGCCGGCGCCCATTGTCAAGTTCACGGCTCACCCGTGCGGGTGCGTCGGCGTGCGTCTCAGTGGCGTGCGTGTCGAGTCGAAATGAGTTGTATGTCCGCGCTGTTGTCGGCGGTCCGCCCGCCGCGCCTGTCCCGTCCCGACTGGCTGAGCTCACCGAAGGTGCTGCGCACCGAGGTTTTGGCCGGTCTGGTGGTGGCGCTGGCGTTGATTCCCGAGGCGATCTCGTTCTCGATCCTGGCCGGGGTCGACCCGAAGGTGGGCCTGTTCGCTTCGTTCACGATGGCGGTCACGATCGCGTTCACGGGCGGACGCAAGGCGATGATCTCGGCCGCCACCGGTGCGATCGCCCTGGTCGTCGCCCCCCTGGTCCAGCAGCACGGCCTCGGATACCTGGTCGCCGCAGTCATCCTCGGCGGCGTCTTCCAAGTCGTACTGGCGGTGGCCGGGGTGGCCAAGCTGATGCGTTTCATCCCGCGCAGCGTGATGATCGGCTTCGTCAACGCGCTGGCCATCCTGATCTTCACCGCTCAGGTGCCGCATCTGATCGGCGTGCCGTGGCTGGTCTACCCGCTGGTCGCGGTCGCTTTGGCGATCATGGTGTTCCTGCCCAGGCTGACCACCGCCGTCCCGGCCCCGCTGGTCGCGATCGTCCTGCTGACGGGGTTCGTGGTGATCGCCCACGTGGTCGTGCCCAACGTCGGTGACGAGGGCACCCTGCCGGGCAGCCTGCCGGTGCTCGGTCTGCCCGACGTGCCGTTCACCCTGGGCACGTTGACCACGATCGCCCCGTACGCCTTGGCGATCGCGCTGGTCGGGCTGATGGAATCGCTGATGACCGCCAAGCTGGTCGACGACATCACCGACACCCACTCGAACAAGACCCGCGAGTCCTGGGGGCAGGGCGTGGCGAACATCGTCACCGGCTTCTTCGGGGGCATGGGCGGCTGCGCGATGATCGGCCAGACCATGATCAACGTGAAGGCCTCCGGCGCCCGGACCCGCCTGTCGACCTTCCTCGCCGGTGTCTTCCTGCTCATTCTGGTCGTCGCGCTCGGCGACGTGGTCGCGTTGATCCCGATGGCCGCTCTGGTCGCCGTGATGATCATCGTGTCGGTCGGCACGTTCGACTGGCACAGCATCGCCCCGGCCACCCTCAAGCGCATGCCGGCCGGCGAGCTCATCGTCATGGTCGTCACTGTCGCCGGGACTCTGGCCACGCACAATCTGGCCATCGGTGTCGTGCTGGGGGTGCTGGCCGCGATGGTGATCTTCGCCCGCCGGGTCGCGCACTTCGCCACCGTGACCAGCGTCCTGGACCCCGAGGGCGGCACCCGCATCTATCACGTGCACGGCGAGCTGTTCTTCGCCTCCAGCAACGACCTGGTCTACCAGTTCGACTACGCCGGCGACCCGCAACAGGTGGTCATCGACCTGTCCGCCGCGCACATCTGGGACGCCTCCTCGGTCGCGGCCCTGGACGCGATCACCACCAAGTACGAGACCCGCGGCAAGCAGGTGGAGATCGTCGGGCTCAACGAGGCCAGCGCCAGGTTCCACGACAATCTGGCCGGCAAGCTGAGCGCGGGCCACTGATGGACGCACCGGAGATGACCAGCGGGCACACTGGTGCGATGACCGGGCACATGCAGATCGGCGAGGCCGCTGAACGCGTCGGACTGAGCATCCGCACCATCCGCCACTACGAGGAGGCCGGCCTGGTCATCCCGGCGGCACGCAGCGAGGGCGGGTTCCGGCTCTACGCCGAAGCTGACCTCGACCGGCTGCGGGTCATCAAGCGGATGAAACCGCTCGGCTTCACCCTCGACGAGATGCGCGACCTGCTGGAGATCCTCGACGAACTCGCCGCCGGCCAGAACAGTGATCGGGCCGTGCTGCTCGACCGGCTCGCCATGTTCCACACCGCCGCGCAGACCCGGGTTGAAGCCCTGCGGGAGCAGCTGGCGACCGCCGAGGGATTCGCCCGGCAGATCCAGAACCACATCGACGAACACAACTGATCCGGTAAATCGCAGCCCGCCGCCGGCGGCGGTAACCTTGCCCGCCGGCGCCGCAAACGCTGCTCGCGCATCACGCCTTCGTACAGCACGGGACACCGGGACGGCGTCTTGCCAGCCGACCAGGAAAATCGTTCAACCGCAGCGGCGCGACGGTGTTTCCGCCGCCTGGGTCCCGAAAGGTGTCCGGGTTCGACGTCGCTGGTGGCCGGCTGCCGCCCGGTCGGGACGGAGGATCTGTCATGGACGTGTCATCCGGTCGCGGGCCGAATGCCATGCCCGCGGCGGACTGTTGGCAGGGCGGTGAACCGTCACTACGTCAGGAGGGCACAGTGGATCAGGTGCGCACCATGATTCTTGCGGACACCGGTACCGGCCGGATCGTCGCGCCGGTCGTCGAGCAGGCCGGGACCGCCATGGTGGAACTGCACGGCGATGTCGATCGCGAGATGGTCGAGCAGCTGGAGGACTGTGTCTTGTCCGGCGTCACGCGAGGTGTCGATGTCCTCGTCGACCTGGCCGATGTGAGCATGATGGGCGCGGCGTCCCTCGGCGCGCTGATCGAAGCCGACGAGCTGGCCGGCCGCCGAGGACGCAGACTGTGCCTGTTGGCGCCTCCGGCGAGGGTGTGGCGTACTTTGGCCGCCGCCGGTCTCGAGCACGCCTTTCCGGTGTTCCGCGACCGAGAGCAAGCCGTCCTTGACTTGTCTCACGTGTGTGCCGCGCCGGCCTGACGTGACCGGCCGCGAAGGCGGACGATCCACGCCGGCAACGCCGGTCACCGCCATGCCGATCGGGTCGGCCTGGTTGTACCCCCGGTACGACCGATGACCGGGTCGAGGCGATGAGGGCTGCGTCATGGATCAGCTGCTCCACCGGGCGGCCCAGCCCCGAACCCGCCCGGCTGTTGACGCACTGAGCGGACGCGGCCTGTGGCTGGCCCAGCACGCGGGCAAGCTCGCCTGCACCATCGTCACACCGACCTGCACGATCTCACCGCCGGCCACGGCCGATGACATCCGGGCCGGCCAGCTGAATCAGCTGAAACAGCCTTCGGGCGGCCACAGCGGCGCCGTCACCTGCCCGAGCGGCACCACACCGGGGGCCACACGGCCGGTCCGGCGAGGCACGGGGTGCTGTTCTGCTCGACGTCCACCGCGATCGTCCGGTCGTACAGCCGGAGTCGGTGTCGAAGACCCGGACGCGGTGCGCCTCGGCCGACACCCGCGGGTAGTCCGCCCGGTGTCTCGGTGTCGTCGCCGCGTTGGGCGGGAGCCGTTACGCCCGGGAGTTGCGGTCGATGCGATTCAGAGTGCGGAAGAGGCGTTTGGTCTCGGAAGGGCCAGCTGGGCGCATCAACTTGCGATGCACTCGCTGTTCAGTGCCGCTCAATAGGTTCCTTCGCAGGAACATCGTGAAGGAGAGTGAAATGGTACTGATGAAGGCTGGCGTCGTTCCTGCCGTGCACGCCCGGTGGCAGCTCGAGGACATCGAAAAGCCCGAGCCCGGGCCACACCAGGTCCTCGTCAAGGTCCACGCGTGCGGCATCTGTTACACGGATTCGCTGCTCGCTGAGGGTGTCCTCAGCTTCCGGCCGTACCCGCTGGTGACGGGTCACGAGGGTGTCGGCGAGATAGTCGCGGTGGGAGACGGCGTGGTGACCCGCAAGGTGGGTGACCGGGTCGGTATGCCCATCACGCAGAAACCGTGTGGACGGTGCGACTTCTGCCGGCAGAACCATCCCTACAGCTTCGTCACGGCGAACAATTGCGTGGCGCCGGTGCTGACCGGCGTGAATGTCAACGGTGGGCAGGCTGAGTTCATCGCGGTGGATGAGCTGGGCACGGTGCTGCTGCCCGACGGCATATCGTACGAGAACGCCGCGCCGACGGTGTGCGCCGGCTACACGGTCTGGGCCGCGCTGCGCCGCGCCGACGGGCCGCCCGGAGGAACGGTCGCGGTGGTGGGTATCGGCGGCGTCGGGCACCTGGGTATCCAGTTCGCGAAGGCGGCCGGCTACCGCGTCGTGGCGATCACGCACTCGCCCGAGAAGCATGACCTGGCTCGGCGGCTCGGCGCCGACGAGGTCGTGCCGGACGGCGCGGGGCTGAAGGCGGTGGGCGGCGCGGACGTGATGCTGCACACGGCTCCCTCGCACGGGCCCGCGATCGACGCGCTCAAGGGGATGCGCCCGTGGGGAAAGCTCGTCCTGATGGGCATCTCGGCCGACGATGCCTTCCCGGTGCCGGCCCTCACTATGACGGCCCACAGCCTGCAGATCGTCGGCTCGGCGCACAACTCGCCGGAGTACCTCAACGAGGCATTGGAGATCGTCGCCCGCGGTGAGGTGAAGCCGATGATCGAGATCTTCCCGAAGGAGAAGATCGGTGATGCGTACCAGAAGCTTCGCGACCGTCAGCTTCGTTTCCGAGCCGTCATTCAGTATTGACGGCGAGAAGGCCCCGGTTTCCCGGTGCCTTCTCGCATCCCCAGCAAGCGTTCCAAGGCGAGGGCGATTCCGGCCGGCGTGGCCTTTCCCGGCCGAACCGGCCTCTTCCGCGTGGGTCCACAATGCACGAGCGCCATTTCGACAGTCCGGATGCGACCGGAAGGGGTCTGCGCGACCCGGCGATTCGATAGATTCCCCGCTATGAGCGGCGAGAGCAGCGACACGACGGGCCGGATTGTCGGCGGGCGCTACCGGCTGGGCCGGTTGCTCGGTCGCGGCGGCATGGGTGCGGTCTGGCAGGCCGACGATGCCCTGCTCGCTCGACAGGTGGCTCTCAAGGAGGTCCGGCCGGCCTCCCTCGGCGAGGGGTCCCTGGATGCGCCCGACCCGGCAGTGCAACGGGTTCTCCGTGAAGCGCAGGCGGCGGCCCGGCTGCGGCATCGTGGAATCATCACGGTCCATGACGTGATCGAGGAGGATGGCCGTCCGTACGTCCCGCTCGCGTGCACCCTTGTGGTTTCGGCGGCGGCGCCGTAGCGATCCGAACGCCCCTGATGTCCCGCGGACGGTTGTGGCACCGGCACCGGCACCGACACTGGCCGCTCCGACCCAGCCGAACCTCGGCGACGCGACCGCGGCGGCAGAGGCCGGCGTCCCGGCCGGACGATCGCGTAGCGGCACGATGTCGAGCACATCCGCCACCACGCCTGCCGCCACACCGCTGCCGGCATATCCCGAAGCGGCCGCCGGGACGCGCCGCCGTCGGGGACTCGCCGTGGGCCTCTCCGCCGCTGTCGTCGTCCTCGCCGTCGCCGGCACCCTCTTGGCGGTCTTCTATCCCGGCCTGAGCGACGAGGGTGTCGGCAACGCAGTCGTTCCCCCGGCCGGAGCGGGAGGGGCGAGCCAATCGACACCATCGTCGTCCGCTCTCGCGGACGCTCCGGCGCCGGCCGTACCGACGGCCGCCGTCATCGATGAATGTCTGGTGGGCACGTGGAGGTCGGTGAATTTCAGCAAGAGACTGAAGATCCGGACCGAGACCTTCTCGGTCACCGGCGCCAAGACATGATCAGGCGTATCTGGCCGGACGGACGGTCCAGCGATGACTACACCAAGGCCAGCCCGCTGACCGCGACCAAGGACGGCAACCGGTACGCCGAAACCATTCGTGGCACCCGCGACCAGCGGGCGCGCACCGACGACAGCGTCCTGTCCCTCGACGCGATAGTCAGCCGTCAAACCGTCGAGATCACCGAGAACGACCAGCAGCTACCGGTAACGGTCAACCCGACACAGTCCGAGGCCTACCCCTACACCTGTTCCGCCGGCGACCTCGCCCTCAACAACGGCACCACCTTCGAGACCTACGAACGCCTCAGCACCGACCCCGACTCGAGGACATCAACCACCTGAGTGCCACGCGCCGCCGACAGCGCAGGCGGTCACTCACCGGCCCACCCACGGAGATTCATCGGCCAGGTCGACGAAGAACCCAATCCAGCCGTGACCCCACTGGCGCGTCTCGTACCCGCCCAGCTCGGCGCGGAGCGGCCCGGCCCATCCGAGACGCTGCCCGTCGACCGGCAGACCGGCGTCGCCTTTCGGCACGGGCTCGAACGGTGGCACCTCCGGCCGCCGCCCGCCCGGCATATGAGGCAGGGACTGGCTCGCGACCGCCACGAAGACGGCCGACTGACGCGACAGCGCCGGCATCACCAGATAGCGGGTCAGCGTGTTGCCGTCATCCCAACCGATCCAGAACTCCCACTCCACAACGCCCTGAAAGGATCGAGGGCCGGTGACGTCCGTCTGAACGTCCAGGTTCGCGCGAATGACCTCACGGATGAACGCCGCTGCCTTGTCGGGGAACATGCCGTCCATTGTGGCCAGCCGAGGCAATGCCGTCACAGCATGGACATCGTGGTCGTCAAGATACTTCGACGGACGTCCCGCCACCGGTGGTTGGTCGGTGGTGTGCACGGTGTTCAGGTCGTGTGGTCGCCGGGCTGGCCGGGGATGGTGATGGTGGCGAGGCGTCGTCCGAGGACTGCCGGGGCGGAGGTGGCCGGTGGTGTGGTGGGTTGGGCGGGGTGAGTGCTGTAGGAGGTCGGGAGGGGGCCGTCGAGGTCTTGCCGGGTGACGACCGCGCCGACGTATTCGCCGGCGGCGTGCAGCGCGGCGGCGAGCCTGCTGGTGTGTGGCTGGTGAGTGAGGGCACGGGTGACCAGTTCGAGCAGGATCGCGGGGTGGTCGCCGCGGGGCGTGGCGGTGGGCCCTGGTTCGAATTGTTCGACAGTACTGCGGTTGTTCAGGCGGCGGGCGATGGTCATGCCGTCGCCGCTCTTGACCACCTGCACGACGTCAGTGCCGTCGGACAGCCGCTCGCGCAGGGCCTTGCGGGAGGCTGTGGGAGCGCGGTCCTCATAGCAGTACGTCCAGGTCTTGGTGGCGCCCAGGCGCAGGACGCTGCCGGGCAGAGTGAGGGGATAGGTGTGGGTGGCGTCCTCACGGGTCATGGATTGCGGGGGCCCGCCACCGAGCAGGTCGGCCACGGTGGCGGGGTCTCTGTCCCGGACGAAGGTGAGACAGAATCCGGGGTTGTGGTCGTGTGTCGCCCAGGCCCAGTCGTTGTCCACGGTGGCCAGGGTAGCGGCTGGGCCTGGGCGGCTTGAGGGCTCAGGCGGTGGTGGTCGGTCCCGTCTTCGCAGGTTCTGCGGCGGTTGGTGCTGGCCGCGGCGTCGCTGGCGAGCCGGCGTAGCGGGGTGTCGGCGCCCCAGCCGTCAGGAAGGTAGAGCTGCGCCCACAGGTAGGTGACGGCGGCTGCGTTGCAGGTGCCGGCCGACAGTTGCAGGTCGGGTATGGCGGTGGGGTAGACACAGCCGGCGGAGGCCGTGACGGCGTTGTCGCAGCGGATGTCGACGGTGCCGTCCCAGGACGCTGTCGGCTGGGCGGGAATGGCGTTGGGCGCGGTGATGAACGCGTTGTAGCGCATCGACTTCTTGAGGAGAGCGTTCGCATCCCTGTCCTCCCGTCATCCGCGGTCGCGAGTGATGACCGAGCAGCACGGCATTCTGTGGGATCAGACCGGCTCGGCCACTGCGCCGATCTTGGCGGGATTGACCATCCACAGCAACTGGTCGATGCCTTCGGTGGAGGCGGTGACCGTGAGGACGCCGAACAGCTTGCCGTCACGGCTCAGGACGGCCGAGGTCTGCCCGTTCGCGCTGACCCACCGCACCTGCATGCCTTCCCAGAACCAGGTCGAGATGGCGGTGATGTAGTTCGCCACCCGCCGCACGCCGACCACTGGCCGGCGGGAGACCCGGGTGGCCCCGTTGCCGTCGGAGAGGCTGGTCACGTCGGCGGCGAACAGGCGTTCCAGGGCGTCCATGTCGCCGGTGCGGGCGGCCTTGATGAACGAGGTCAGCAACTCCCGCTGTTCGTCCGGGCTGACCGGTGTGCGCCGGTCGCCGGTCACTTGTCTGCGGGCCCGGCTGACCATTTGGCGCACGGCGGGTTCGGTTGCGTGCAGGATGTCGGCGATCTGCGCGTACGGGTAGTCGAAGGCCTCGCGGAGCACGTACGCCGCGCGTTCGTTCCCGGTGAGCTTCTCCAGCAACAGCAGCGCGGCGAACTCGAGCGCTTCGCCGCGCTCGGCGCCCAGGTATGGGTCGGCGCTGGTGTCGACCGGTTCGGGCAGCCACGGTCCGATGTAGGTCTCGCGGCGCACCCGCGCTGACTGCAGGGCATTGATCGCCAGCCGGGTCGTCGTGGTGGCCAAGAACGCGGCCGGGTTGACCACGGTGCCGCGGTCGTAGGCCTGCCACCGCAGCCAGACATCCTGCACCAGGTCCTCGGCCTCGGCAACGCTGCTCAGCATCCGGTAGGCGATCCCGAACAGGCGCGGGCGGACGCTGATGAAGACCGCGGTGGCCTCCTCGAGATCGGCCGCGGAATCGGTCATCTCGTGTCCGCTCACCTGCCCATCCTCGGCCTTCGCGCCGCAAATGCCAATGTTGCCGGCTAGACGATCCGCTGCGCTGACGGGACAGCGAGGTCCGCGGCGACGTTGCCGCGGACCTCACAACAATGCCGTTACGTGGTGAGCGCGGAGACGGCCGCGAGGATCGACGCCGTCACGGCCTACGGTTGCGAGAGGCTGAGAGCGTGGGACGCGCCGGGTACCTCACGGGGGTGATGCGGCGAACGCGCCGCGGCGGAGGACGACGGTCGGTTTCCGCACGGCCATGGTGAGACCTTTCTGATCAGTAACGGCCGAGGGCCTTGCGCAGGACGTGGATGGCTTGCTCGATGGCTGCGGTCGAGGCGGCCGTATCGCGTACGGGGTTGAGCATCATGAAGTCGTGCAGGGTGCCGTTGTAGCGGGCGCTGGTGGTGCGGACCCCGGCTTGGGTGAGCTTGCGCGCGTAGGCCTCGCCTTCGTCGCGCAGGACGTCGTTCTCGTCGACGATGAGGAAGGTCTCGGGCAGCCCGGCCAGGTCGTCGAGTGTTGCCCGTAGCGGTGAGGCGGTGATCTCGTCACGCTTGTCCTTCTCCGGCAGGTAGGCGTCCCAGAACCAGGCCATGGCCTTGGCGGTGAGGTGTGGTCCATCGGCGAACTCGCGGTAGCTGCCGGTGTCCTGCCCGGCATCGGTGACCGGGTAGTACAGCGACTGGTGGACGAAGGTGACGTCGCCGCGCTGCTTGGCCAGGATGGCCAGGGCCGCGGTCATGTTGCCACCGACGGAGTCGCCGACGATCGCGATGCGGGTGCTGTCGAGTCCGGCGGACCGGCCGTGTTCGGTGATCCACCGGGCGGTGGCGTAGGCCTGCTCGATGGCGACCGGGTAGCGGGCTTCGGGGGAGCGGTCGTACTCGACGAAGACGACTGCGGCATTGACACCGACCGCGAGTTCCCGGACGAGCCGGTCGTGGGTGCCGGCGTCGCCGAGGATCCAGCCGCCGCCGTGCACGTACAGGACGACCGGAAGCACCTGGGTGGTGTCGAGTGGCCGGACGATGCGGACGCCGACCTCGCCGACGTCGGCCGGCACGACGATCCACTTCTCGTCCACGTCCAGCTTGCCGGTCGGAGCGGCCTGGATGTTGTCGAGAACCTGGCGGGCGCCGGCGGGTCCGAGCTCGTACAGGAACGGGGGTTTGCCCGCGGCGTCGGCGAAGGCCTGTGCCGAGGGTTCGAGGATGGGCTTGCTCATGGTGTCGCCTCTCTGTCGGTTCAACCGGCAGACCACGCGCCGTTGAGGTCTGTGACACGACGGCGGTCACAGTTCGCCGCGTTCGCCGGTCTATTGCGCGTATCGGGATGGCACACGGCCACCCCGCGACACGAGACGAGACGAGAGACCCATGACCATCCTCACGAAGACCCACGTGCTAGCCGTTGCCCGCCGGGCCTACGGAGCTGACTACGCCGAGACCCTGACGGAGCGGCTGCCCGACCGGCTCGACCTCGACAACGACGCGGACAACGAACTGCTGTTCAAGCTCGGGTTGACCCCGGACCGCCTGGCCAGCGCCCTGGGCGCAGAGCTGTGAGGTGTCACGGATCGCGCCACCGCCCGGTCGAGGGCCGCAACAAGTACGAAGTGGGAGGAGGTCATGGCCGACCGCCGGCGAGCGCGCCTGCCAGCTGGACCGGATCGGTAACGCCCAGTTGGGCACAGATGTGGCTCAGGTGGGTGGCGACGGTGCGATGAGAGATGAACAGGCGGTCGGCGATTTCCTCGTTGTTCAGTCCTTGCGCGGCCATCATGGTGATCTGCATCTGCTGTGCAGAGAGCTGTTCGCCCATGGTCGGGTTCCGGCTGCTGCTTGCTTCGCCGGTAGCCCGCAGCTCGGTGCGAGCCGTTTCGGCCCAGGGACGGGCGCCGAGCCGATCGAACTCGTCGCGGGCGGCGCGCAGCAGCTCGCGAGCGTCGACGTACCGCTGTAGTCCGCGTAGCCGGCGGCCCTGGTGCAGGTGCAGGCGCGCGCGTATCAACCGGCATCCGGGCGCGAGAGAGACCAGCGCGGACTCGTAGAGCCGTTCGGCATCGTCGTCGGTGGCGAGGACGGCGCTGGTGTAGGCGTCCGCTGTCGTCATCATCTCCGACGGCAGCTGCCGGGCCAGTTCGGGTAGCCCCATCAGCAGCTTGCGTGCCTGTCCGACGGTGTGCGCCGCGACGGCCGCATCGGCCAGATCCGGTGCGACCAGCCAGCGGCTGACCGAATGATGGTGCGGGTCGGCCGGGTCGAAGACTCGGGAGAGGATGTCGTACGCCTCAGCGGGCCGACCGTCGAGAAGGGCGAGCAGACCGTCGGTCTGCTGTGCCATCACGGTGGCGAAAGGCATACCTGGGAAGAGGCCGCTACCCCGCAGTTCGCCGATTCTCCGGCTGGCTGCCTCCGCGTCCCCGCGCAGTGCCGCCACGAGTCCCGCGGTGGCGGTCAGTCCCAGCAAGGTGAAGGCGACGCCGCTTTCCTTGGCCAAGAGGTACCCCTCTTCGGCCTCCGCGTGAGCCTCGTCGAGCTGACCGAGGTAGACGCGGGGCCACGAGCCGGCCAGAGCGCGGGCCAGTAGCCCGAGACGGCCCTGTGACCGCCAGACCGCGGCCGCCGGCGCCAGGAAGCGGGCGCTGTCGGTGAAGTCGCCGAGAACCATCGCGGCGGTGCCCAGAAAATGCAGGACCCTGCCGTCTTTCCGGTCTGGAGTGACCCGGCCCAGCCGCGCCAGCACGTCGGCCCCATGACGGTACGGCTCGGTGTACGCCCGCACCGCCAGCGCGAGCGGGCTGTCCGGATGCGCACCCCACCGGTCCAGCTCACGAGCCGTCCGGGCTCGGGTCCGCTCGTCGCCGTCCTGGAAGAAGCATCGCGCGGCGGCGCGCCACAGCAAGTTCTCGGCGACATCCCGAGCGCCGTCGTCGGCGGCTGCGGACGCTGAGTGAACCATGTCATGAATCCGTCGGCGCGGTTCGTCCGGTTCGAAGGCGGCGTTGTCGGAGACGAGCAGCAGACGTGCTCGTTCGGTCGGACCCAGCACGTTCAGATCCGCGCGATTCAGCAACGCCCGAGCATGGCCTCGGTCGTTGATGTCACTGGACAGCTCCGCCGCCCGGACCAGGATGCGGGTCCGTCGGCGTCCGTCGGTCACCAATCCCGCGGCTTGGCTCAGCGCCGGGACCGCAGCGGCCACCTTTCCCCGCGCCTGGGCATCATCGGCGAAGTGTTCGAGCCGGGTGGCCAGGCTCTCGTCCGGGCCGAACGTGGCCGCGACCAGGTGAGCGAGCCGACGCTCCGGCTCGTCGTGCAGCGCCACCGCCAGAGCGCGATGCGCGGCGACCCGCTCGGCAACCGTCGCGCTTTCGTGGATGGCCGAACGCATCAGCGGGTGACGGAACTCCGGCCGGTGCTTGACGACCGTGACAAGTCCGGCGTCGACGGCCTCATGAAGCACGTCCACGGTCACCACCGAGCCGGCCAGGCGGCTGGACACGTCCAACAGCCGATCCAGGGGCGCGGTCGGTTCCGCGGCCAGGACGAGAAGGAAAGTGCGGCAGACGGGACTGGCCACCCCGGTGCGAGCAGCGAACGCCGCCTCGAGTCGCCGGGTGAGCGGCAGCTCGTGCCCGTCCTCGTCCGCGTCCCGGACGGCCTTGGGCAACTCGACCAGGGCCAAGGGATTACCCGCCGAGCGTTCCAGGATCAGCGCCCGGGTCGACGATGCCAGGCCGGGGGCGCCGGTATCGAGCAGATCGGCGGCGGCCCTGCGGTCGAGAGGCTCCAGGTGCAGTTCCGGCAGGCCTGCGGCGGCATGCTGCTCGAGGCTGCCGGGCCGTGCGGCGCCGACGACCAGGATGGCGTGATCGCGGGTACGCCGGGCGACGAAACTCAGTACTTCCCGGCTGGGTGTGTCGAACCATTGCACGTCGTCGCAAAGCAGCAGGATCGGATGCCGATCGGCCGCATCCGCGAGCAGCTCGAGCACCGCGAAGGCGACCCGGTGCGCGCCCGGCTGATCGTCCCCCGCGCCGAAGGCACTGCGCAGGGCCAGCCGGTGAGCGTCGGGCAGTCCCTCGACGTGGCGGGAAACCGATTGCAGCAGCAGGTGCAGCGCGGCGAAAGGAAACCACCGCTCGGTCTCCACCCCTGCAGTCGACAGGACGGTGAAACCACGCTTGGCGGCTTCGGCGGCGGCGGCCCGGAGCAACGCCGACTTACCGACGCCGGGAGTGCCGCGGACCAGCAGTGCGGATCCGGTGCCGGCCGCGGCATCGGTGAGCAGCCGGATCATGGTGCGTAGCTCGGTATCTCGGCCGATCATCACAGGCACGGAGACCGTAGCCCGGGGGGCCTGGTGCGCCTCAACGGGCCTTGCCACGCTTGTCGAGCCGGCGCGCTGATGTAGCAGGCGGTCGTACGCGTCGAGCAATTCCGCACCGGGGTCGACGCCGAGTTCCTCGTCGAGGCGCCGGCGAACGTTCTGGAACAGGTCGAAGGCCTCGGCCTGCCGGCCATCGGCCGCGAGGGCCAGCACGAGCCGGGCCTGCAAGGCCTCGTCCAGCGGATCCTGGCCGGACGCCTGCCGCAGCGCCGGGAGGACCATCCGTACCCGACCGGTTCGTAGGGCGATGTCGGCGGCGTCCCGCACGGTGTGGGAGCGCTCGGCCTCGATGGCGAGAAACACCGGGTGGGTACGTGGGTTCGGCTCCAGTCCGGCAGCGCATCTGCCCTGCCACAACGACAAGGCGTCGGTGTAGAGGTTCACCGCCCGGCCCGGGTCGTCCGTGCTTCCCGCCTGTGCCACGAGCGCGCGGAAACGCAGGAGGTCGAAGGTCTCCGTGGTGACGTGTAGCTGATAGCCGGCCGCCTGCCGGATGAGGTACCGGCCGGTGGCCCGGACCGGCAGGTCCGGTTGGAACAGCCGGCGGAGCGTGCCGATGTGGCGGTGGACGACGTTGACCGCGCTCGTCGGGGGTTCCTCGTCCCAGATGGCGTCGATCAGCTCGGTCACGCTGACCACCGACCCGGCCCGGGCCAGCAGGAAAGCGAGCATGAGCCGCTGCTGGCGGCCGCCGATGTCGAGGTCCGCGGCTCCGCTCCGGGCCCGCACGGGTCCGAGGATCTGGAACTGCACGGCTGTCACCTGCCCAGCGCCTCCGTCATTCGGCAACTGCTGATCATCGCCCATCACTCGCACGACTCCGTCCTCGCGGCTTCACGAGCCAAGACATGCCGCCATACATGGCTGTGACAGTGCTTCCATGTGACCCGCGACACATCTGTCTCGCCGGGGCGCGTCACTGAAAGCGCACTTCCATCACCACTGCTTCGGAACTCAGGGTGAACTGCGCCCTCCTAGCGTCGTGAACATCGAATTTGTCGACCAGGAGGCATCGATGTCTGAGGACGTTCTCGAACTCGCCGGTCCCGCGTTCCGGGCAACAGCGGCACAGCAGGCCGGGGAGTACCGCGCGAGTTGTCGAGTCAAAGGCAGCCGGCTGGCGAGCCCGCGAAGCAACACCCCGCCGAGCCCCGAGCATCTCTCGGACTTTCTCCGCGTCCGTAGCCGGCTGCTGCGCATAGCCCAGCGGGTCATCGGACGCGAAGCCGGCGCCGAAGACATCGTGCAGGACGCGTGGCTCCGGTGGAATCGCACCGACCGCAGCGTCGTCCGCAACGTGCCGGCGTTCTTGTGCCGCACCACGACCATGTTGGCCATCAACGCGACCCAAACTGCCCACGTGCGCCACCAGAGCCTGTCGGCGCCATGGGCAATGGACCGGCCCGATCCAGCCGACGGTCCCGCGACCGTCGTGGAACGCGCGGAGGAGGTACGGGCCGCGATGCTGCTGCTGGTCCAGCGGCTCACTCCCCGGGAACGCTGCGCCTACGTCCTGCGGGAGGCGTTCGACTACCCCCATCGCCAGATCGCCGACGTCCTCGGGATGACCGAGGTCAACGCCCGTCAACTGATCAGGCGCGCCCGGATCCGGCTGCGCGCCGGCCGCGACCGGCCGGCGTCATCCGCGGAACAGCTCCGGCTGCTGGGTGCGTTCCTGGAGGTCGCTGGTACTGGAGACCCGGCTGCCTTGGCCGATCTGGCACGCGATTCGCCATGAGCACCGAAGCAGCACCGAGAACCATCCGGCCTATCAGCCCGGCTTCACCGAGGTCGACACGTCCGTGACCGCCGTCATCGGCATGTACGGCTATGACGGCCGTACCGACTCCCAGCTGCCGTCCAGCAGTCCGCACGCCCACCTGCACGACGGCGCCCCGCCACTCCTGCTCCTGCACGGCGAGCGCGATTCGGTGGTCCCTGTCCAGTGGACTCGCGGCTTCGCCCGCGCCTGGGCGGACGTGTCCGAGCAACCGGTTGTCTACACCGAGCTGCGAGGCGCACAACACTCGTTCGATTACTTCGACTCGCTGCGCGGTCGCGTGGCAGTCGACCAGATCGAAGCGTTCGCTGCCTGGGTACGCAGTCGGCCCGCCCTCAGCCGGCGGCGGAACAGCCCGTGTGGCAAGCGACCATCCTCGTCGTGACTGTCACGCAACCGTCACAGAGCTGAGCTGTCATCGCCATACCCGATCGCCAGTGTGAAACAGCGCAGGCGACCACAGGAACGCTTCGGTCGGTGCGCACTCTCTCGCGAGGAGGGATTCGACGTGTATCCGTACGGGCAGCTGGGGGATGGTGACCGGAAACGGCGTGCCGAGCCCGCCGACGATCGCGCTACCCCTCGCCGGGAGACCGTGGACGAGACGGTCGCGCACCGGGTCGCCGAACGGATACTCGACGATCCGGCGATCCTCAGCGGCCACCTCGTCATCGACGTGCAGAACGGCGTGGTCATTCTCGAGGGACGCATGGATTGTGTGGAGGCCTGCGCGGCGGCGAGCCGGCAGGCCTGGGCCACCGCCGGGGTGCGTGATGTCTCCAACCGGCTGACAACCTCAGCAGCCGAACGCTGATCAGACGCCACGCGCGACGCAACGCCATGTCCCATTGACAGCCGGGGCACGGCTGCGCTGAGACCCTCCAGCAGGTAGTCCTATCAGGACAGGGACCATTGGCGATCAGCCTGAACGGCGCGCCCGAGGAGAATCTGCATCAGGTCGTCGTGGGTGCCGGCGACCCGACCGGCTCCCGGCTGATTCGGGGCCGGTCGGGGTCGGGCGCCGGCGGACCGGTCAGCCCGCCACCTGCTGCCACAGGTAGAACAGGGCGAACCCGGTGAAGAAGACGATGGCCGCCGTGACGATAGTCGTGGCGATACGTCCGGCTCGTAGCGCGGCGGGAAGGCTGCGTCGGTTGAGCCACAGGGTCAGGCCCGCGACGAGTGGAATATGCACGGCCTCGATCGATCCGGCCACCGTGAGCAACGCAACGGGATCACCGAAGATGAGAAAGACGGTGAACGGAAGCACGGCCAGCCAGGCGATCACGGCGGTGCGGCTGATGACCTCAGGCTGGGCCCACGCTCGGCTGGTCAGCCGGGACGGTAGCACCTGCCGTACGCCGTCGGTGTAGAGCCGCTTCCATCCGTCGACGTTGGTCAGCGTGGCAGTCCAGAATGCCGAGATCAGCCCGGCCACCATGAGCCAGAAGCCGACGCTGCCGAAGACCTCGCTGAACAACATCGTGAGATCCCGGGCGACGTCGGACTCGGCGGGCACGATGCCCTCCGGCCGCAGCAGTTCGACGCCGAGCACGAGGAATGCGACGGTGATGATGCCGGTGCCGACCACTGCCAGGGACGCGTCCAGCGTCATCGTGCGCAGCCAGCGGCGCAGCCGCCCGATCTGCCGGTCGTCGAACTCCGTCGGGTCCGGCGGCTCCGCGGCCCGGGCGCCGCTCATCCCGGTGCCCTTGCTGACGATCCAGTACGAGTACCACATCAGGCCCGCAGCGCCGTTGGACAGGAATCCCAGCCACGGGAGGATGTCCGCGACGACCAGGTCGGCCGGCACGGTGGGGACGAGGCCGGCGGCCGCCTCCCCGAGGTCCGGCCCGACGAGGACGGCCGCGACGACGGCGCCGAGCGCCAGTAGCAAGCCGAGCACCCGGGAGATCCACTCCACGCCGGAGTAGCGGCCGAACAGCACCAGCGCGGCGGCCGCGGCGATCACCACGGCGGTCCAGAGCTGCACCGGTCCGGGGATCGCCAGCGCCACGGCGCTTCCGGCGGCGCTGGCGATCCCCGCGATGGCGGCGACCCCGACTGCCAGCTGGGGGACCAGGATCGCCCACACCGCCCAGCGGCGGGGACCCGGCAGCTCGGACAGGCCGGTGAGAAGCCGGTTCCCGGTTACGACGCTGTAGCGGCCGATCTCCCGGGTGACGAACAGCTTCAGAAGGAGCGCCGCGACCAGTGCCCAGACGAGGGCGTACCCGTACTGAGCGCCGACTCGCGGAGTGAAGAGCAGTTCCCCGGTAGCCAGGGCGGCCAGCGCCCAGAGCACCCCGGGGCCGATGAACCTCAGACGGTCGCGCCCGGTGGGCGGCTCCGGCACGGCCACGGCTTTGTTGTCCTGCATGTGCACCATAGCTCTCCCTCCCGACCGGTAAATCAGGACTTGTTGCCCGGCTCGTTCGTGCGGGTCTCGAACTCGGTGTGCCCGTTGGGGCAGCGCGGGATGGCCCCGCCCTGCGTCACGTGGACCTTCTCCGTGCACCTCGCGCAGTGGAAGTCCCCGGTCTTCTGCGCCTTCTCGCCGGCGTGTGCGGCCATTGCGGTTCTCCTCTCCGGTGATGCGCTGTCGTACCCGGGCGGCCTACCCGATCGGCCGTGTTTCACCCAGGCCCCGGGTCGGGTTGCGCGGGCAGTCTGGATCATGACCGTGGCGCTGTGCGGCGTCCTCGCTGCCCCCGCCGTTCGGCGGGTGACGAGTCTCCCGATCGGGCGGCGCAGCCGTATGGCGCGTCTCGGAAGAACCTGCACAGGCCTGTTCGGCGCATGCCTGGTCTTGACCGGGTGCGCCGTCGACGAGGAACCGGCCGTACCGGACGTGCCCGCGACGGCCCTCGCAGCCGCGGGCAACCCGCAAGCAAGTGGTCGGAGACGTCCGCACGGTTCGCCTGGAACGGGCGAGGCGGATTCGCGGGGCCGGCCGGTGTCGGTGCGGATGCGGCGGTGTTCATGTATTTCGGCAAGGGGATTGGGTGTTGAGCATGGCCGGGGTGTTTGCAGAGGCGCGTCACCGAACTGTCATGTTTTCCTGCTGGCGAACGGGAAACCCTGGTCGTGAAGTTCGCTACCGCTGTGTCGACACCACGGCGCCTGGTCCCGGTCGGGGCTCAACCGTTCGGTCGAGCCGGGGATGACCGAAGGCGGTCGCCGATGGTGCGTTGCGCCGACACCGTCGAGTCCAACCACCACCAGCAGCGGTTCGGCCGACTCCGGTGCCTCTCACAGCGTGGTGGGCGCCCAGCAGAGAGCAGGTACGTCCCATGCTGTTGCCTTCCATCAGAGCCTTCATCGTGTCGCTGTCGTTGATCGCCACCGCGGTGCTCGCCGGCTGCAGCGCGGACACCGATGCGCCGCCGCGTGTGGCCGCGTCCGTACCGGGCGACACGCTGAGTCTCCCCGAGGTCGTCGCCAAGGTGGAACCCTCGGTGGTAACCGTGCTCGTAGGCGAAGGCCTCGGCTCCGGCGTGGTCTTCAGATCCGGTGGTCTGGTGCTGACCAATCAGCACGTCGTCGGCGCCAGCCGTCAGGTCCTGCTGGCACTGGCCGACGGGAGTCGGGTGAAGGCGCAGGTCCTCGGCACGGACGCGGTGACGGACCTCGCCGTGCTGCGTGCCGAGCGCGCCGACCTGCCCGTCGCGCCGTTCCGTTCCGAACTTCCGCAAGCGGGCGAGACAGTCCTGGCGCTGGGCAGCCCGCTCGGGTTCAGAAACAGCGTGACGGCCGGCATCATCTCGGGCATCGGCCGTGAGATTCCGGGCTCGGCGTCGCAGAGCGGTGCACTGGTGGATCTTCTGCAGACCGACGCCGCCATCTCACCTGGTAACTCGGGCGGCGCGCTCGTGGACACCGCCGGCCGGGTCGTCGGCATCAACGACGCTTATCTACCCCCCTCGACCGGCGCCGTGTCGATCGGCTTCGCCATCCCCTCTGCCACCGCCCTTGACGTCGCTGACGACCTGCTCGACGACGGCAAGGTGACACATCCCTACGTCGGCGTGATCGCGGGCAGGCTGACACCACAAATCGTGCAGACGCTCGGCGTCGGTACCGACCGGGGAGTGCTCGTCCGGGAGGCGGTGTCCGGCGGGCCGGCGGCCGAGGCGGGGCTGACCGCGGGCGACGTCATCACCGGCTTCAACGGTGAGCAAGTCCCCACGGTGGAAGCCTTTCTCGGCGCTCTGCGCGGAGTGGAACCGGGCGACACCGCCACGCTCACCTTCCTGCGCAGCCGGCAGGAGAAGGCCGTGAAGATCACCGTGGGCGGCACCGAGAAATGATCCGGCATTCGAAGGGAAAGGTCGACGGTGAAGATTCGAATGCGCGTGGCCGTACTCTTTTCCGCAACAGTTCTGCTGTCCGGCGCCTGTGGGGACGTCTCGAGTGAGACGGCTCCTCCACCGAGCCCAGCGAACTCGGAGAACTACTTCGGCGATACCGCCTTCGTCGGCAGGACGGTCACCGTCAAAGGTCAGGTCAGCCGGATTCTGACGTCGACCTCCTTCGTGCTGGCCGGGGCCCGATACGGCGACGACACTCTGCTGGTCATCAACGCCGGCCACCTTGATACGCGGCAAGGAACAATGGCGCAGGTGTCCGGCAACGTGCAGAAGTTCGACTATGCCGTCTATCGCGACGAGTACGCGCTCGACGCCCGGCCGGAGGCCTATGCCGAGTTCAACGGTGAGCGATTCCTCGTCGCCATGGAGCCGACCGCGGCCACCACCGAACCGGACCCGCGTGCGCGGTAGTCCGAAGCGATCCGCGACGGCTGCGCACACTCCTGCAGTGACCTTGCCCCTTCGGGGCCTGGTGAGATTTCTCTGCAAGACCGCGCTGTACCCCGTCCGTACGACGGCAACAGGGCTGCCGTGGGCCAGCCGTTTGCGCCGACGTGGGCGGCGACGCGTTGATGCCAACCCGGCAGTAGGCGGCCGGCGCTCAGAGGAAGCCGAGGGCAAGGCGGACCAGACCAGCTCGAAGCTGAAGCAGGCCGGCGAGAACGTCAAGGACGCCTTCACGTCCTGACCGGCTCGCGAAGCGCCAGTCGCCGTACGGGCCGGGTTTCACCGCGACCGATGCGCCGCAGGCGCCTGGAGGCCGCAACGCCGAAGGTGGATGGGGCCACCGGCGCGCCGTCAGGAGCGAGTTCGTACCTGGATCAGTCGATCGTCTGCGGCGAAAGCGCCGATCTCGTCATAACGCACCAGGTTTCCCGTCCGCACCACGGCCAGCACCAGGTCCTCACACTCCGCGGGGGAGGACCCGATTTCCTCCGGCCGGACCGGCCTGTCGATGAGGTGCAGGCCATGGCCCTGGATCAACAGGTCACCGATCACCTCCCCGCTGGCCGGGCTCCGGGCGGCGAGACCCAGCAGACGTCCGGCGGCCTCCGAGGACGTGATGACTGTCGTGGCTCCGCTCTGCCGGAGCAATGGCACGTTCTCCGACGCGCGGACCGCGACGGCTATCACGGCATCGCGGTTCAACTGACGCACGCTCAAGGTGACAAGCGCCGCTGTGTCGTCCCGGTCTGCTGCGACGATGATGCGGGATGCGCTGTCCACGCCCGCACGTTGCAAGATCATCGCCCGCGTGGCGTCGCCGACAACTGCGGCGTGGCCGTCGTCTCTTGCTTCCTGGGCCATCGGCGCCAAGCTGTCGATGATCACAAATTGCGGCTCTGCTTCGGGGCCTTCGTGTAGCGCCTTGACGGCGGCTCGACCCTTGTTGCCATACCCGACGACGACCGTGTGACCGCTCAACTTTTTCCTCCAACGGCTCAGTTTCCACTGCCGACGGGTACGAGCGGTAAGCACCTCGAAGGTGGTGCCGACCAGCAGGACGAGAAAGAAGACCCGCAGCGGCATGATGACGGCGACATTCACCCACCGGGCCGTGTCCGAGACCGGAACGATGTCGCCGTAGCCGGTGGTGGACAGGCTCACCGTCGCGTAATACAAGGCGTCGAGGATCGAGACCTGGCCGTCGTGGTTGTCGGTGTACCCATCACGATCGAGCAGCACGGTCACGGCCATGGTCGCCACAGCGGCGAGCGCGAGCCCGAGGCGGATCGCCATGGTGCGCACTGGGCCGGGCCGCCGCAAAGGCAAGAGAGTACGGCCGTTGTCACGGTCCGTCTCACTGTTCATTCGCGCACCGTATCGTCACCGTCCCCGCACCGCAGCCTCGATCAGGCCGGTGGGCAAGAGCAACCTGTCGCAGGGTTGCCAGGTGTGGTGGTCCGGTACCGGCAGCGGCATGGCTGAACAGCCCGAAATCACGCGGGTACGTTCACACCCGCGAACCGGTCTGGTTCAAGTAATCACCCGGCACATGGCGGAGAGCCTTCAACGGCATCATCGTCGTGTGACAAAGGGCGACGTGGTCATCGTCTCGCATCGGTGGCCCGGGTGCGTCCGGTGCCCCGGAATAGCGCAAAGGCACGACCGGGTAATCCTGACCGATGTCGGGCAATGCACAGAATGATGACTGTTGTATGACAACGAGGAGGTCGCCGATTTCTGGGCGGAATCCACAGCAGGCTTTCATGGTCGAATCGGCGCTGCCGTGCCACCATCGAATCATGGACGTGATTTTGTGGATCGTTCTGGGTGCGGTTCTGGCCGTCGCGGAAATCTTCACGGCCACACTTCTTCTGATCATGTTTTCGGTCGGCGCGGTGGCTGCTGCGGCTGCTGCAGCCCTCGGCGCGCCTGTGCCGTTGCAAGCGGGAGTTTTTGTCGGGGTGTCGGCTGCGACCCTCGTTGCGCTGCGGCCGGTGTTGCGCCGCCACCTACGCCGGCCGGGTCCGGTCGGCATGGGCACCGAGCCGATGCAGGGTGCCTCGGCCGTCGTGGTGGAGCACGTGAGTGCCGATCAGGGCATGGTGAAGGTCGGCGGTGAGTTCTGGCAGGCGCGTGCTCTCGTAGGCTCCGGTTCCTACCCTCCCGGCGAGCGAGTCAGTGTCGTCGATCTGAATGCGGGCACCGCCGTGGTGTGGCGCGACGATCTGCTGGGCTCAGCCGATCGCCAGCCGTAGCACACCGTTATTCGACGTACGGAGGAGTACGCCCCATGGATGCGATCGTCGGTACCCTTGTCGCTCTTCTCGTCCTGTTCGCTGTCGTCGCTCTGGTAAAGACCATCCAAATCGTGCCGCAGCAGCGCATGGACGTTCTGGAGCGTCTGGGACGCTACCGCAAGACTTTGAGTCCCGGCCTGAATCTGCTGGTGCCGTTCGTCGACTCGGTGCGCAGCAAGGTCGACATGCGCGAGCAGGTCGTCTCGTTCCCGCCCCAGCC
>NZ_JAMQOL010000018.1:0-89693 GCF_023717965.1 Paractinoplanes hotanensis
GCTCAGCCCACCCCCGCAGAAATCCGCCAAGTCCAGCAGGCATGGGCACTAGCCGCCGCATAACTGCGAAAGTCGAGAAACCCCGCGACGTCGAAAAACCGACGGCTTCCTCATCAGCGGGGCGACCGCGGGTCTGTTGCTCAAGTCATCGGTTGCGGCTGTGGGTTGGTTGAGACTTCGGCTCCGTGTCTTTTCGTGCGTGCGTTGGGCTGGCACCTTGGGCGCATGGGTCTGACCGACAGCGGATGGGTGATCAACTTGATCGCCGGCCTGGCGATCGCCGTGGGCGTCGTCGGGGTTGTGGTGCCGGTCCTTCCCGGCCTGCTGCTGAGCTGGGCCGGCGTGCTGTTGTGGGCCGCGCTGGGCGAGGGCAGCGTCGCGGTCCGCTGGCTGACCTTCGGCGTCGCCACCGCCGTGGTGCTGCTGGGCACCTTGATCAAATACCTGGTCCCCGGCCGCCGCCTGAAGAGCGCCGGCGTCCCCAACTCGGCCCTGCTGGCCGGCGGCCTGCTCGGCGTGATCGGCTTCTTCGTGATTCCGGTGATCGGCCTGCCGCTGGGCTTCGTCCTCGGCATCTACCTGGTCGAACGCACGCGCCTGGGCCCCGGCCAGGCCTGGCCCTCGACGAAGCGCGCCGTCGCCGCGGCCGGCATGGCCCTGCTGATCGAGTTCACCGCGGCCCTGGCCGTGGCCGTCATCTGGGTCTTCGGCCTGCTCTGGTCAGGCTGGCAGCTGCCCTGACGTCGTGCTCAGCGGGTGCGGCGGCCCGGGCGCCGACGGCGGCGCTGGGTCAGCAGGAGCAGGAGCGGGGTCGCGGCCAGCACCAGGGCCACCGTGACTGCCGCGACAAAGGACAACGGTTGTGACGAGTCATCGCGATCGGACCGGGTCGCGGCGGCCTGGGGCGCGGCGGGCGCCGGCTTCGGCGTCGGCGCGGCCGGGGCCAGGTCGCCGGGGGCGACGAGCTTGCCCACGGATTCGTCGCGGGGCTGGGCGAAGCCCCAGTCGAGCAGGGCGGCGCCCTGTTGCCAGCCGCGCTGGGGGCGGGCCTCGGCGCCGAGCAGGGTGACCACCAGACGGCGGCCGTTGCGTTCGGCGGCGCCGACGTAACTGTGCCTGGCCACCGTGGTGAATCCCGTCTTGCCCCCCAGCGCACCCGGGTAGTTGAAGATCAATTTGTTTTCGTTCTGGAACTGGAAGCCGCCCTTTTTCAACTTGGGCTGGGCGGGCATCTGCGCGCTTTTCGTCAGTACGTAGCGGCGGAAGTCGGCATTGGCGAAACACACCCGGGCGATCAGAGCCAGGTCGTACGCGCTGGTGAACTGGCCCGGTCCGTCAAGGCCGGACGGGGTGACGGCGTGGGTCTGGTACGCGCCCAGGCGTTTGGCGTTGGCGTTCATCGCCGCCACGGTCTTCGCCACGCCGTCCGGGCCGCCGCCACCGGCCAACCGGGCCAGTGCGTTGGCAGCGTCGTTGCCCGAGTTGAGCATCAGGCCCAGCCACAGCGTGGAGATCGGGTACTGACCGCCGACGACCAGGCCGACCGCCGAGCTGCCGGGTTCGATGTCGAGGTCGCTGCGGGCGACGGTGATCCGCTGCTTCGGGTCGAGCTTGTCGATCACGGTGGCGGCCAGCAGGGTCTTCTGGACGCTGGCCGGGGTCTGGAAGACGTGCGGGCCGCAGCCGCCCAGCACCTCGCCGGTGTCGAGGTCGGCGACCATCCAGGTGGTGGCCGTGACGGCGGGCGGCTGCCGGGCCCCGGCCGGAATGACCAGGCCGTGGGTGGCCAGCGCGTCGCCGCCGATCGCGCTGCCCACCGGGTCGTCCGCCGGCGGCACGGGTCGCGGTGGCCGGTTGGGCGGTGGTGCGACCTTCGGCTTGGGGCAGGGGACGTCGACCGCGGCACCCGCCCGGCCCGCCGCGTGCGCGGCGGTGGGGGCGGCGAGGGGGACGATCAGCATGGCCGCGCCCAGCGCAGCCAGGGAACGGCGGATCAAGGCCAGGAGACTCCCGCCTCGAGACGCTGATCGAGCAGCTGGCGCAGCGGCACCGTCTCGCCGTCACCGCCGCCCGCGCCGACGATCAGCCGGGGCGTGCTCGGGGTCAGCTCGGCCCCGGTGAAGCGGGCCCGCAACGACGCCGGCACGGTCAGCACGTAGTACTCCCCGTCGTCGCCCACGGCGACCGAGCGGTTGGACTTCAGATACCAGCCACGCACATGGGTTCGATACGTGGCGCGGCCGTCGAAGGTTCGAGCCATCAGGATATTTGGTGTCAAACCACGCTCGGCGGCCCGGCGCACGAAGTCGTCGATCAGGGCCGACGCCTCGCGGGCCTCGGCGGCCCGGCCGGCCTCGAGCGCGGCGGCGTGACCGGCGATGGCCTGCCGTCGCTGTTCCTGCCAGTCGGCGTCGCGGTCCATGCCAGCGACACTAGGTGATGCCCGGCCGACCGGCCAAGCCGAGCTTTCCCGTGGTGATTCCGGTGAATGTCGCCGGCCATAATTCGCCTTCCGTCTGTTCGGCGCCGGCGGGACGGGGCAGCCGGATGGAAATTGACGAGGCGAAAGAATGCGAATATGGCCGGGACAGTTGCGCACGAAGGCAGCGGCGCGCAACACTTGGGCGCGGTTGGTCGGATGGACTCGGGAGTCGTCATGGCGCGCCAGGTAATCACCACTCTGATCGACGATCTGGACGGAAAGAAGGCCGATCGCACGGTCGACTTCAGTCTGGACGGCATTAACTACACGATCGACCTTTCCGAGGCCAATGCGGGGAAGCTGCGTAAGGCCCTGGATCCGTACATCAACGCGGGCACCCGGCTCGGCCGGGCGGCTGCTCGCGTCTCACCCCGGCGTGCGGGTGCGCCGGCCGGTCGCACGGCCGGCTCGCGCGACGAGAATCGCCAGATCCGTGAGTGGGCGACGGCCAACGGACATCAGATTTCCGAGCGCGGCCGCATTCCACAGAGCGTGACGCAGGCATACCGCGCGGCGAACGGTCACTGACCCGCCGCCGGCGCCGAATTGCGTCCCGGCCGGAGGAAAGGCGGGGCCGGGCAATGGCAGCTGCCCGAAAGTAAAGCTTTCAGGCCGTCCGCAAGGTCTCGTTCCCGACCTCGCCGCCGGCGGCGTCGGCAAAGGCGCGCAACGCGTGCACGAGCTCGTGGCGGTCGGTGGCGGACATGCGGCCGAGCACGTCGGCCAGGGCCTGCCGGCGGCGCTCCCGCAATTGGTCGAGCAGTTTGCGCGCGGTCGGGGTGAGCAGCAGCCGCACCTCACGACGGTCGCGCGGGTCGGGCACCCGGCGCAGCAGCCCGGTGGCCTCGAGGCGGTCACACAGCCGGCTCGCCGACGACGGCACCACTTCGAGCGCCTCGGCCAGCCGGCTCATGTTCGTGTGCTGGTTCTGTGCGACGACCGTCAGCACCCGCAGCTGAGCGGGCGGCACGCTCGGGTTCTGCGCCTGGTCGGCGCCGTCGAGCACGGCCACCAGCGCGCCGACCGTCGACTCGACGGAGGCGGCGACATCGGTGAACCGATCCATGGCGGCTGTTTTCCTGTCCGTCGGACGTATTCGGTTGCGCAGTGCCCTACCCGCCCGCGGCCGAATTCATGCCGTCCGGCGGAGCCAATCGAGACAGACGATCACTGCGTCGTCCGCTGCTTCGGCGCCGGCGTGGTAATCGCGCAACGCGCGGATCACCGTACCCACCGCCTCGGTCGGGGGCTGCAGCCGCGTCCGGCGCAACGCGCTGAGCAGGCCGGAATCGCCGTACGGGGGCTTGCCGCCGGGTGTCGCCGCGTGCACGCCGTCGCTCACCACGAGCAGGCGGTCGCCCGGCTCGAGCTGGAACTTCTGCGTCTCGTAGCGGCTGTCGCCGAACATCCCGAGCGGCAGCTGCTGTTCCAGGCTGACCGGACGGATGCCGCCCTCGCGGGCGATCAGGGCCTTCGGCGAGCCGGCGTCGACCGCCTCGACGGCGCCGCCGGTCAGGTCGATCTCGAGCAACAGGGTGGCCAGGTGCGACTTGCCGCCGTAGCGCGAGTAGACGGCGTCGGAGGCGAGTTCGGACTGTTCGACGATGTTCGCCCCGGAGCGCCGGGCGTTGCGCATGGCGTTGACCGCGACCGTCGTCAGCAGGGCGGCCTCGATGCCGTCGCCGTCGCCGTTGAGCACGGTGAGGGTGAGCCGGTCGTCGGTGACGGACCAGTCGTAGTGGTCGCCGTACATCGCGTACGCCGGGTCGAGCTGACCGGCCAGGCGGAACCGTTCGCCGCCGAGCGAGCGGCCGGGCAGCAGTTCCCACTGCAACTCGGCGGCCATGGTCAGGCGCTGCCGCCGCGCCACCTGGCGGTAGCGGTCGGTGTCCTTGTCGGCGGCGCGCAGAGCGATGGCCAGCTCGTCGGCCACCGAGGCGAGCTCGGCCAGTGTCTCCCGCTCGGGAGTGCTGGTGAACCGGATGTACAGGACGCCCAGCCGGTCGCCCCACGTCGTGAGCGGCAGCAGCACGGTGCCCGTGCCGTTGTCGGTGACCGGCTGCTGGCTGCCGAAACAACGCTGCGCGAGCGGGCCGCCGGCCGCGGCGTCGGGGTCGATGACGGGCCAGAGCGCGGTCATGGTCAGGTCGCTGAGAAACAGTTCCACGTCGTCGACGGGAAACCAGGTGCGCAGATGCTGGGCCACCACCTCGGGAAGTCGGTCGGGTGGCGCTGCGCGCAGGAACGTGCCGACGGAAGCCGGACGAACGGACACTCGATCTCCTCTCCGCGAAGACGTGGGCAGGGCAATAGTTGCCGAAGAGCAAGCATCATATGCGGTGCTTCCGGGACTCCGGCGCCAGGTGCCTAGGCGAACGACTTCTCGAAGTGGATCAAGCTGCCGTTCCTCGGCACGGAGTGCATGCGGACGTTCTCGCCCAGGGCCTTGATCAGCTCCAGCCCCCGGCCGCTCTCGCTGCCGGCTTTCGACGGTCCGACCTGGTCCGGATCGAATCCGGGGCCGTTGTCGAGCACGTCGATCGAGCAGTGGTCGTCGCCGACGTCCAGGCAGACCTCGAACATGTCGGCGCCGGTCGCGTGCCGGACGACGTTCGAGCAGGCCTCGGTGACCGCGATCTCGAGGTCGTCCTGGGCCTCGTGGTCGATGCGCAGCACGGCGAGGGTGGAACGCAGCAGCCGGCGGACGGTGGGCACGCTGCCCGCTTCACGGGGCAGATCCAGCCGGACTGTCATACGCATGGTCCTGTGGTGCCCGCTCCGCCCGGCCGCTAATCGTGGCTTGCGGCGCACCGCCTCATCCGATCATCACGAGAATACGTGTTATCCAGGGGTGGCACGGACGTCTCCCTTCCCGTGGCCGGTTGGCCATCGGTATGGGAGTCCCTCGGGAAGGTTGGACAATGGCGGAACAACCCGACATCTCGGTCGTGATCGCCGCGCGTGGCGGCGATCCGGTGGCGGTCGACCGGCTGGTCGCCGGCTACCTGCCACTGGTCTACACGATCGTGGGGCGGGCGCTCGAGGGCCACGCCGACGTCGACGACGTGGTGCAGGACGTCATGCTGCGCGTGTTGCGCAACCTGGGCGACCTGCGCGAGCCCGAGGCGTTCCGGTCGTGGCTGGTGGCGATCACCGTGCGGCAGGTGCGCGAGCGCTTCCGGGCCCGCCGCGGCGCCCCCGAGCCGCTTGTCCATGAGGACGTCCGCGATCCCGGCGCCGACTTCACCGACCTGGCGATCACCCGGCTCGAGCTCAGCGGCCAGCGCCGCGAGACCGCCGAGGCCACCCGCTGGCTCGACGAGGACAATCGCGAACTGCTGTCGCTGTGGTGGCTGGAAGCCTCGGGCGAGCTGACCCGCGACGAGATCGTCGAGGCCACCGAGGTGACCCGCCAGCACGCCGCCGTCCGCATCCAGCGCATGAAGGGCCAGCTCGAGACGGCCCGGGTCGTGGTGCGGGCGCTCACCGCCAGCCCGCCCTGCGCCGAGCTGCAGATGCTCACCGTCGAGTGGGACGGGCGGCCCAGCCCGCTCTGGCGCAAGCGCATCGCCCGGCACACCCGCGAGTGCCGTTCCTGCTCGCCCTCCTGGAACGGCCTGGTCGCGGCCGAGCGCCTGCTGGCCGGGATGGCTCTGGTCCCGCTGCCCGCCGGCCTGTTCGGGAAGGGCGCGCTGGCCTCGCTCGGCGCGGCCAAGGCCGGCGCGACGGCCGGCGCCGCGAAGACCGGCGCCGCGATCAGCGCCAAACACGTCGCGGCCAAGGTCGGCTTCAGCCTTTCCCGCAAGGTGCTCACGGCCGCGCTGTCGACCACCGCCGTCGCCGGTGGGGCCGCCGCCGTGGTGGTCACCCAGCAGTCCGACCCGCCGCCGGTCACCACCGCGGCCGTGGTCGCGCCGCCCAGGGTGACTCCCACGAGCGCCGCGCCGGCCCCGTCGAAGAAGCCCACGCCGAAGCCGACGACGCAGAAGCCCAAGCCCGAGCCGACCACCAAGGCGCCGGTGGTGATCACCGCCAAGGCGAGCAAGAAGAAGGGCGTCGGCGTCTGGGAGTTCGCCCCGGCCAAGGCGGCCCTCGACGACGTCGGGGCGAGCTGGTACTACAACTGGTCGTCCACCAACCGCAGCATGCCCGGGCCGGCCGACGTCGAGTTCGTGCCCATGATCTGGGGCCAGAAGAACGTCACCGACGCCACCCTGGCCGAGGCCAAGAAGGAGGGCGATGTCCTCCTGGGGTTCAACGAGCCCGACATGGGCGGTCAGGCCAACATGACGGTCGAGGCCGCTCTCGACGCGTGGCCCCGGCTCGAGTCGACCGGCCGGCGGTTGGGCAGCCCGGCGGTCGCGTTCGGCGGCGACACCAAGGGCGGCTGGCTCGACCGGTTCATGACCGGCGCGGAGCAGAAGGGCTACCGCGTCGACTTCATCACCCTGCACTGGTACGGATCCGACTTCTCCGGTGCGGCCGTCGAGCAGTTCCTCGGTTATGTCGACGCCGTGCACAAGCGCTACAACAAGCCCATCTGGGTCACCGAGTACGGCCTGATGAACTTCAGCGGCACGCCGAAATACCCGACGCAGGCGCAACTGGTCGCCTTCATCGACGGCAGCACCAAGGGCATGCAGAAGCGGTCGTTCGTCGAGCGTTACGCCTGGTTCGGTCTGCCCGCCGTGGGCGACAGCGTCGATTTCGGCCTGTACAAGGACGGGAACAGCCCGACCGAGGCCGGGAAGGCGTACCGGGCCGCGGGTTAAGGTCGAATCATGATTCGGTTCGGGTACAAGGCTTCGGCGGAACAGTTCCCGCCGGTGGAACTCCTCAGATACGGCGTGCTGGCCGAGGAACTGGGCTTCGACTCGGTCTTCGTGAGCGACCACCTCCAGCCGTGGCGGCACGACGGCGGGCACGCCCCGGCCGCGTTGCCGTGGCTGGGCGCGCTGGCCGCCCGCACCGAGCGCATTCTGATCGGCACCAGCGTGCTGACCCCCACGTTCCGGTACCACCCGGCCGTGGTCGCGCAGGCCTTCGCCACGCTCGGCTGTCTCGCGCCGGGCCGGGCCATCCTCGGCGTCGGCTCGGGTGAGTCGCTCAACGAGGTGCCGCTGGGCCTGGAGTGGCCCGACGGCAAGGAGCGGTTCGCGCGCCTCAAGGAGGCCGTTCTGCTGATCCAGAAGCTCTGGACGGAAGACCGCGTGACGTACGAGGGTCAGTTCTACAAGACCGAGAACGCCACCATCTACGACAAGCCCGAGACGCCTGTCCCGATCTACATCGGCGCCTCCGGCCCGGCCGCCACGCGGCTGGCCGGCCGCATCTCGGACGGCTTCATCACCACCAGCGGCAAGGGCCACGCGCTCTATACCGACACGTTGCTGCCCGCCGTGCGCGAGGGGGCCGAGAAGGCCGGTCGCAAGATCGACGACCTTGACCTGATGATCGAGGTCAAGGTCAGCTTCGACGACGACTACGACAAGGCGCTCAACGACACCCAGCACTGGGGTGCGCTGGCCCTCTCGCCCGACGAGAAGACCGGGGTGGAGGACCCGATCGAGATGCAGCGGCTCTCCGACGCCCTGCCGGTCGAGCGCACGGCCAGCCGGTGGATCTGCTCGTCCGACCCCGACGAGCACCTGGGCAAGGTCGTCGAGTACCTCGACATGGGCTTCAAGCACCTGGTGTTCCACGCGCCCGGCCCCGACCAGGAGCGCTTCCTGCGCCTCTACTCCGAGCGCATCCTGCCCGAGCTGCGCAACCGCGCTTAGATCTGCGGCTTCTTCACCGAGCGGAGGCGGGCGCGGCGGCCGGTGGCCGCGCCCGCGCCCTCGCCGTTGATCACGCGCAGGTCGGGCTGGGACTGGCGGATGCCCGCGATGCGGCGCCGTCGCGAGCCGATCTCCGGGCGGAACGAGGGCTGGGTCGTGCCGCCGTCCGGCCACGGCGCCGAGTCGGGCCGGGGCTGGGTGTCGGGGCCACCGAGTCGTTCCGGATGACCGTCGCGCCACACCGGCGGAGCCGCGTTCGGCAGCTGGTGCGCGCCGGCCGTCCCGCGCCCGTACGACGCCCAGAGCGGGCGGACAGTGCGGCGGTCGGCCTGCTCCCAGCCCTTGGCGACGGTGAGCCGGCGAGTGTGATCGCTCTTCTGCCGTTCGGCCGCGAGGGCCTGGACGGCGCGGCGGTCGAGAGCTCGTCGTCCCGCGCCCGCCTCGTTGGTCTTCCCCGCCCGGCGGTCCTGCTGGTTGCGGTCCTGCTGGTTGAGCACGGGCAGCGATCGTGGGGCGAGCGGCCCACGGTCCAGCTCATGGACGGCGGGCAGCGAACGTGGAACGAGCGGCCGCGGGGCGCCGGTCGCGTGGCGTCCGCCCGTCTTCCGCTCGCGCAATGCCGTCCGCAGCCAGTGGTGCAGCCGCGGACGGTCGGATCGCAGCGCTCGGCGGATCGGCGGGAAGGCGACGCTGGCGACCTCGGCGACGCGCAGGCCGCGCACCGCGGGCCGCAACGCCAGCAGCGGCCCTACCTCTGGTCCCGCGCCCCAGGCGGCATCCGCGCCGGCCGTCGCGCCCGGCGAAGGATCCGGGAGGCCGAGGTCCGGCACGGTGTCGCGCCAGAACGCCGCGTACCCGAAACCGGGGTCGGTGCGGTGGGTGCCCAGCAACGTGTTGAGGCACCAGATCAGCAGCAGGTTGGCCCAGCGGCGGAACCGGCCGCCGGTCAGGTCGCGCCCGCCGGCCGAGTAACGCGAGCCCAGGGCGACGTCGGCCCCGCCGACCAGCGCGGCCACGAACCGGGGGATCTCGGCCGGGTCGGTCGAGCCGTCCCCGTTGAGGGTGACCACCACGTCGCCCCGGGCCACCCCGACGCCGGAGGCCAGCGCGTTGCCGGCTCCGGCCGAACCGGGCCGTACGAGGATCGCGCCCGGCTGCTCCGGCAGGGCGCTGTCGATGTCCACCACGACGATCTCGTCCACTCCGGGCATCCCGCGCAGCATCAGGCGCAGCGCCGCGGGATCGCGGACGGGGATCACGACGCTTACAGAGGGTGACTCTGTCCGGCGCCGGTTCGTCGCTGCGGAAGGCGGCGAAGGAAGCATGGCGGTGCTCCTCAGGCTGGTTTCTGATCAAGGAAACTACCGGTCGGCAACCGAACAGCAACTCGCCGAAACGGTGGAGGGCGACACCCGCCCGTCGGGTCCGGGCGGACCGAATGGCCCCGGGTCGCCGCTACGCTCCGTACGGGAATGGGGGTTTCGGGGTAGGGTTTGATCGGTTGCGGGGTATGTCCTGGTCGACCGGGAAACACACCCCGTGCCGTTCGAGATCTGCGCTGAAGAGATCATTCCGGCCGTGGAGGCGTTCTGAGCATGGGCATCGAGGCGGTCGTCTTCGACCTGGACGGCGTGATCATCGACTCCGAGGAGGTGTGGGAGGAGGTCCGGCGCGGCTACGTGGCCGAGTACGACCGCGAATTCCTCCCCGACACCCAGGACCGCATGATGGGGATGAGCACCCCGGAATGGTCCGGGCACCTGGCGAACGAGGTCGGCGTTCCGCGTACGCCCGAACAGGTCGCCGCCGAGGTGCTGGGCCGGATGGCCGAGCGCTACCGCACCGCGCTGCCGGTGATTCCCGGTTCGGTCGAGGCCGTACGCCGTCTCGGCACCCGCTTCCCCCTCGGCCTGGCCAGCTCGTCGGCCCGCATCCTGATCGACCAGGTGCTCGAGACGGCCGGCCTGACCGACGCCTTCCGGGTCACGCTCTCCACCGAGGAGGTGCCTCGCGGGAAGCCGTACCCCGACGTCTACCTCACCGCCGCCGAGAAGCTCGGCCTGAGCCCCGCCGTCTGTGCCGCCGTCGAGGACTCGAGCAACGGGTTGCGCTCGGCGGCCGCCGCCGGGCTGGCCGTCATCGCCGTCCCGCACGGTGTGTATCCGCCGGCGCCGGACGCGCTCGCCCAGGCGTCACTGGTCGTCCGGAACATCGCCGAACTCACCGCGGAGATGATCGACACGCTTCGGTGATTCGTCACGGTTAACACGCATTACACATCCAGGTGTGAAACATTCTCGCGCCGGGTAGGTGGCGGGCGACTTTCCCTTGGAGGTGGCCTGTGGCGCTTGCCGCGGAGAGCGGGCTGAGGCTCGATCTCGACATCATCGACTACCTGATCCTGATCCTCTACTTCGGCACCGTCCTGGGTGTCGGCTTCGCGGCACGAAGAGCGATCAAGACCAGCGCCGACTTCTTCCTCTCCGGGCGCTCGCTGCCGGCCTGGGTGACCGGCCTCGCGTTCGTCTCGGCCAACCTGGGCGCGCTGGAAATCCTCGGCATGGCCGCCAACGGCGCCCAGTACGGCCTGCTCACGCTGCACTACTACTGGATCGGCGCGGTGCCGGCCATGGTGTTCCTCGGCATCGTGATGATGCCGTTCTACTACGGCTCCAAGGTGCGCAGTGTCCCCGAGTTCCTGAAGCGGCGCTTCAACAAGCCGACGCACATCTTCAACGCGATCAGCTTCGCCGTCGCGCAGGTCCTCATCGCCGGCGTGAACCTCTTCGCGCTCGCGCTGATTCTGGACGCGCTGCTCGGCTGGGAGCTCTGGGTGTCGATCGTCGTCGGGGCCGCGATCGTGCTGACCTACATCACGATCGGTGGCCTCTCGTCGGCGATCTACAACGAGGTGCTGCAGTTCTTCGTCATCCTGGCCGGCCTGATCCCGCTCACGATCATCGGTCTGGTCAAGGTCGGCGGCATCGACGGCCTGTTCGACGCGGTCCGCAGCGGCCCGCTCGGCGACGCCGCCCTGCACACCTGGTCGAACACCGGCAACAGCGCCGACAACCCGCTCGGCGCCAACTGGATCGGCATCCTCTTCGGCCTGGGCTTCGTGCTGTCGTTCGGCTACTGGACGACCAACTTCGCCGAGGTGCAGCGCGCGCTCTCGGCCAAGAACATGAACGCGGCCCGCCGTACGCCGATCATCGCTGCCTTCCCCAAGCTGCTGATCCCCGGCGTGACCGTGATCCCGGGTCTGATCGCGGCCGTCACGATCACCGGGCTCGGGGCCAAGGAGGGCGACCTCACCTACAACAACGCGATCCCCCTGCTGATGGAGGATCTGCTGCCCAACGGCGTGCTGGGCGTCGCGGTCACCGGTCTGCTGGCCTCGTTCATGGCCGGCATGGCGGCCAACGTCAGCGGCTTCAACACCGTCTTCACGTACGACATCTGGCAGGCCTACATCAAGAAGGGCCGCAGCGACGAGTACTACCTGCGGATCGGCCGCTACGCCACGATCGGCGGTGTGATCATCGGTATCGGCACGGCGTTCATCGCCTCCGGCTACGGCAACATCATGGAGTACATCCAGCAGCTGTTCTCGCTCTTCAACGCGCCGCTGTTCGCCACCTTCATCGTCGGCATGTTCTGGAAGCGGATGACGCCGTGGGCCGGCTTCTGGTCGCTGCTGCTGGGCTTCCTCGCCTCGCTCGCGCTCTACGTGGCCTACCTGACCGACGCCCTCACGTTCAACTCGGCGCTGGAGCAGAGCTTCTGGGGCGCCGGTGTGGCCTTCGTGACAGCGGTCGTCGTGGCCGTCGCGGTCACCTTCTTCACGCCTTCGAAGCCCGAGGACGAGCTGCGCGGCCTCGTCTACGGTCTCGGCGGCACCAGCAACGGCACGGTGGTCGTCTCCGGCGAGAAGGTCTGGTGGCGCAACCCCGTCGTGCTCGGCACGATCGCCGTCGTGCTGGCCATCGCCCTGTACATCCCGGTCTGGTAAGGAGGCCTCGACATGGCAGACAACGACCAGGTCGACGAGAAGAAGTTGTCGGCGGCGGCAAAACTCTTCGACGTGCGGCGGGTGATCGGCGGATTGTTCGTCGTCTACGGCGTGATCGTCACGGTGGTGGGCATCTTCGACACCCAGGCCGAGATCGACAAGGCCCAGGGCGTCCGGATCAACCTGTGGATGGGCATCGGCATGCTCGTGCTGGGGTTGCTCTTCCTGCTGTGGCTGCGGCTCAACCCGCCCGAGCCGCCCGCCCCTTCGGACATCGACGACGAGCGGCCCCCGGCCGACTGATGTCCTCCGCGGTGTGACCCGGTAGCCATCGGGTTGCACCGCCCCCGAATTCTCGACTCAGGGCCGGGGTAACCGATACCCCCGGCATGGAAGCCATCGCCCCCATCAGCAACGCCAGGTCGGGCGGGTACCGTACCGCCGGCTGGCAACAGCAGGTCCGTGTCGACTACGCCGTAAACAAGATCATGCAGACCCATCGGGGTCACAACGAGGATCAGGTCGCCCAGGCCATTCACGACCAGCTCCGCGCCGTCGGCGTGGTGCCCAACGGCCGCCAGATCGCCCAGTACGCCGCGGCGATCTCGGCCCTGCCCGAACTGCCGCCCAACAACAAGTAGCGAGTGGCCCGGTCCGGTGACCGGGCCACTTCTCTTACGGGGCGGCGAATCTTCTCTTACGAGGCGGCGAATCGCAGGATCTTGTCGTCGCCCTCGCGCGGGTCGCCCCGGCCGTCACGGTTCGAGGTGGTTACCCAGAGCGCGCCGTCGGGCGCCACTGCCACCGTACGAAGCCGGCCGTACTCGCCGTTGAGCTCGGCCTTGGGCTCGCCACCGCCCAGCGGGACTGTCCACAACCGCTCGCCGCGCAGGCCGGCCACGTAGAGCGTGTCACCGGCGACCGCCGCCCCCGACGGGGAGGCCTCGTCGGTGCTCCACTGCACGAGCGGGTCGACGTACCTGCTGTTGCCCTCCTTGCCCTCGGCCTCGGGCCAGCCGTAGTTCCGGCCGGGCTGGATGACGTTGACCTCGTCCCACGTGTTCTGGCCGAACTCGATGCCGTACATCTTCTTGTCCGGTCCCCAGGCCAGGCCCTGCACGTTGCGGTGGCCCAGCGACCAGACCCGGGAGCCCTCGTCGGGGTTGCCGGGCGCCGCCCGGCCGTCCCGGGTGATCCGCAGGATCTTGCCGTTGAGGTCGTCGCGGTCCTGCGACTCGCTGCCGTTGCCGGCGTCGCCCGTGCCCACGTACAGGAAGCCGTCGGGCCCGAAGGCCAGGCGCCCGCCGTTGTGGACGCCGGCCTTGTCGATGCCGTCGAGGATGATCCGCGGCTTGCCGTCGCCCAGCCGGAACTGGATGATCCGGTTGTCGCCGGACGCGGTGAAGTAGGCGTACACGTATTTGTTCCGCGCGTACTCCGGGTCGACGGCGATGCCGAGCAGCCCGCCCTCGCCGCCCGCGTCGACCCCGTCGACCTGGTGGACCCGCTCCGGGTCGCCGCCACCGGCCGGGATCCGCAGGATGTCGCCGCTGTCGCGCTCGCTCACCAGGGCCGAGCCGTCGGGCAGGAAAGCCAGCCCCCACGGCACCTCGAGCCCGCTCACGATCGTCTGCGGCTTACCGAGATCAGGCGACTTCGCCGCGGTCGCGGTGGCGGACGGGGACGCGGCGGCCGACGAGGGCGGCGGAGCGAAAGTGGTCTCGCCGCGGGGCGTGGCCGCCTCGCCGTCGGAGCAGGCGACCAGGAGGAACGTGCCGGCCGTGGCGAAGACGAGACGTGTCCGGGCAACGGGTTTCATCGCCCAACGGTGCCACGGCACGCTGAACTTCACCTGATTACCGCACTCATGATCTTCGTGGCGGCCAGGATGGGCGGGGTGCGAGCTCTCCCGGCCGCGGCCCTCGCGGTGGTCACCCTGCTGGCGTACGGGGCCCTGCCCGTCCACGCCCGTCCGGCGGCCCCGAGGATCACCTGGGCCGCCTGCCCCGAGGACGCCGGGGTGCAGTGCGGCACTATCAAGGTCCCGGCCGACCACGCCCGCCCGACCGGCCCGGCGATCACGCTGACCATGGCGCGCCGCCCGGCCGGCGACCCCGCCCGCCGGATCGGCACGCTGCTGGTCAACCCGGGCGGACCGGGCGGATCGGCCGTCGACTTCACGTTCAACGCCTACTCGTTCTTCGGCGCGGAGGTGCGCGCGAGGTTCGACATCGTCGGGATGGACCCGCGCGGGGTGGGGCGCAGCTCGCCCGTGCTCTGCTCGCGCGACCTGGTCGACACGCAACCGTCCGTGCTGATCGAGTCGGAGCAGCAGTACGCCGCCATGCTCGCGTACAACCGCAAGCTGGCCGCCGACTGCGCCGCCCGCAGCGGCCCGGTCTTCGGCCATGTCGACACGGCCGCCGTCGCGCGCGACCTGGACACCGTCCGCGGGGCCCTGGGCGAGCAGAAGATCACGTTCTACGGCGCCTCGTACGGCACGTTGCTCGGCCAGCAGTACGCCGAGCGCTACCCCGACCGGCTGCGCGGCCTGGTGCTCGACGGCGTGATGGACCACAGCGCCGATCTCGACCGTTTCCTCGTGCAGGAGACCGCGGCCGCCCAGGACTCGTTCGACGAGTTCGTGAAGTGGTGCGCCCGCGACCAGAAGTGTGTGCTGCGCGGCCAGAACATCCCGAAGCTCTTCGTCGCCGCGCTGGCCCGGGCCCGGGCCGGTCAGCTGATCAACCCGTACGACCCGCCCAACAAGCTCGGCGCCGCCCAGCTGACCATGGCCGCGTTCACCGCGTTCTACGACCCGCAGTGGTATTCGTTCGCCTACTACCTGCGCGACGCGATGATGACCGGCCGCCGGGCCGCCCCGAGAGCCGCGCCGGCGATCGACCTCATCGACCACAGCTTCGCGCCGGTCTTCTGCGAGGACTGGCGCTTCCCGGTCACCGGCTACGCCGACCTCCAGCGCCGCCTGCGGGCGCCGGCCGCCTCCGCGCCGCAGATGCTGGTCTCGCCGCTCGCCATGACCGCTGTCGCCGGTTGCCTGGGCTGGCCCTCGCCACCGGACAACCCGCAGCGCCCGGTGCCGCCGCTGACCGGCCCGGCGTCGGCCCTGCTGGTCAACTCGGTGCACGACCCGGCCACCGCCTACGCGTGGGCGCAGCAGGTGACCGCGCGGCTCGGCCCGTCGGCGCGGTTGCTCACCTACGACGGCTGGGGTCACGTCGTCTACAAGAAGAGCCCGTGCGTGTCCGCCGCGGTCGACCGGTATCTGCTCACCGGAGCGCTGGTGGCGGCCGGCACGCGCTGCCCGGCGGTCGAGCCGCCTCCGTTCGGCGTCGGGTAGCTTCTGCTCACGTGTCGTCCTCTGTCGTCCTGGCCCGCTATCTGGGCGTGGCGGTCTGTGCCCGCCTGGCCGACGAGGGCGCCCGGGTGGCGATCCTGCTGCTCGTGCTCGACCGCACCGGCAGCACCTCGCTGGCCGGCGGGCTGATCGCCGCGCTGATGGTGCCGCACGTGCTGGCGGCGCCGCTCGTCGGCTCGTTCGCCGACGCGGCCCGCAACCGTCGCCTGCTCTATGCGGTCGCCTACCTTACCTACGCCGCTTGTCTGGGCGCCGCCGCGCTGCTGGTGGGCCGGTCCACGGCGGGAGCGGTGGCGGCGCTGATCGTGGCCGGCTGCGTCGCCCCGCTGCTGATCGGCGGGCTGAGCAGCCTGCTCGGCGACCTCGTGCCGGGGCGGCTGGAGCGGGCGTTCGGGCTCGACGTGATGTCGTACAGCGTGGCCGGGATCGCCGGGCCCGCCCTGGCCGCGGTGCTGGCCGGGCTGGCCGGGGCAGCCTGGGCCACGGCCGGACTGGCCTCGCTGGTGGTGATCTCGGCGGCGCTGGTGATCACACTGCCGTTGCCGGTGGGCACGGGGCCGAGGCGGCTCGCCTCACCGTTCGCGGCGCTCGGGCTGATGTGGCGGCGCCCGAGGCTGGGCGCGGTCACCGCCGGCACGATCTTCAGCATGGTCGGCGTCGGCGCCCTGCCGCTGGTCGCGGCCCTGCTGGCGGCACAGCAGAACCGGCCCGAGCTGACCGGCGTGATCCTGTCGGCGGGCGCGGCCGGCGGGCTGGCCGGCTCGCTGCTGCTGACCCGCCGGCCGATCCGCCGGTGGCGGCCGGAGTGGGTGGTGGCCGTCTCGCTGGGTCTCAGCGCGGCGCCGCTCCTGATCCTGATCTTTCTGCCCGGCGGCTGGATCGGCCTGCCGTTCTTCGCGCTCGCCGGTGGGCTGGGCGTCCCGGTGTCGGTCGCTGTCTTCGCCGTCCGCGACCAGGAGTCCCCGCCCGGCCTCCGCACGCAGGTGTTCACGCTCGGCGCCGGGCTCAAGGTCACCGCGGCTGCGGCCGGGGCCGCCGGGGCCGGGCTGGCGGCGGGCCTCGGCGCCCCCGCTCTGCTCGCCGCGGTGGCGGCCTGCCAGGTGCTGGGTGCGATCGCCGTCGTTCTGGTGTGCCGCGTCACTCCGGCGACCGAACCGGCGGATAGTATCGTTAGCCAGGCTAACTAGATCGTCACCTCAGGAGGCGCCGTTGAGCCGCCGCGCACCCCGGGCGTCCATCGATCCGGACGTCGGCAAGAGCTGGTTGCGCCGCGCGCTACCCCTCGTCAAGGCGCATCGGGCGCTGCTGATCACGTCGCTCGTGCTCTCGTTCGCCGGCCTGATCGTGCAGGTGCAGATCCCCAACCTGGTCCGCATCGGCATCGACCGGGCCATCGTCGACCGGACGGCCCAGCTCGGCACGTACGTCTGGTGGATCGTCGGCTTCGCCCTGCTGCAAGGCCTGATCAACTTCGCGGCCCGGCTCTACCTGCTGCGCACCGCCTACGAGCTCGAGTACGACCTCCGCAACATCGTCTACACCCACCTCGTCCGCATGCCGTTCGGCTTCTACGACCGGGTGCAGACCGGCGAGCTGATGTCGCGCTCCGGCTCCGACATCCGCGCCGTGCAAATGTACCTGTCGTTCGGCCCGTCGATCCTGGTCCAGTGCCTGATCGCGGTGGTCGCCTTCGGACTGATGCTCTCGATCAACGTGCCGCTGGCGATCGTCGCCATGGCCACCATGCCGGTCATCGGGATCCTCGGCGTGACGATGCGCAAGGCGATCTTCCCGGTGTCCTGGATGATCCAGGCCCGCCTGGCCCAGCTGGCCACTGTCGTCGACGAGAACATCCAGGGCGTACGCATCGTGAAGGCGTTCGCCGCGGAGGGCCGGCAGCTGCGCACGCTGGCCGAGAGCGCCGACCGCATCCGGTGGGCCTACCGCCAGGACGCGCGCATCCGCAGCCGCTGGAACCCGTTGCTCGACAACCTGCCCCGGCTCGGGCTGGCGCTGGTGCTGCTGGTCGGCGGCTACATGGTGATCGACGGCAGCACCACGGTCGGCACGATCGTCGCCTTCAACTCGTACGTCCTGATGCTCCAGCCGCCGTTCCGGATGCTCGGCATGATGATCATGATGGGGCAGCGGGCGTCGGCGTCGGCCCGCCGCATCTACGAGATCCTCGATACGCCGAGCGAGGTCGTGGACGGCCCCGATCCGCTCGTCGTGCCGTTGCGCGGTGACCTCGCGTTCGAGAACGTCAGTTTCGCCTACCCGAACGGCACCCCCGCACTCGACGGCTTGAATCTGCGCGTACGCCCGGGGGAGACGGTCGCCGTGGTCGGCGGCACCGGGTCGGGCAAGTCGACGCTCGGCCGGCTGGCGGCCCGGTTCTACGACGTCACCGAGGGGCGGGTGACGATCGACGGGCACGACGTGCGCTCGCTGTCGCTGGCGTCCCTGCGCGAACAGGTGGGCATCGTGCCCGACGAGCCGTTCCTGTTCTCGCTGTCCCTGCACGACAACATCGCGTACGGGAAACCGCACGCCACCCGCGACGAGGTCATCACGGCGGCGGTGGCGGCCGGCGCCGACGAGTTCATCCGGGACCTGCCCGACGGCTACGACACGGTCGTGGGGGAGCGCGGCTACACGCTCAGCGGCGGGCAGCGGCAGCGAGTCGCGATCGCCCGGGCGCTGCTGGTCAACCCGCCCGTGCTGGTGCTCGACGACGCCACCAGCGCCATCGACGTCACCGTGGAGCAGCGCATCCACGCCTCGCTGCGCGACCAGATGCGCGGGCGCACGACGCTCATCGTGGCCCACCGGCTCTCGACCATCGGCCTGGCCGACCGGGTCGTGCTCATGGAAGCGGGCCGTGTGATCGCCGACGGCACCCACGCCTCGCTGCTCGAATCGGAGCCGCGGTATGCGCAGGTGCTGGCGGCAACAATCTCCTCCGACTCCTCTGACTCCTCAGGCGGCGGCCCACCCACGTCCTCCACGCGCGCGGCTGATGCGGGGGTGGCCGCGAAATGAGCATGTTCGGAGGCGGCTTCGGGGGCTTCAACGTCGGTGGCCGGCCGACCATGGGCGCGGCCGGGCGCAAGGGCAACGGGCTGCCGTTCGCCGGCATTCCGGAGGACCTGCAGGCGGGTGTGGCGAAGCTCGAATCGCGCGAGCCCTCCCATGGCGACCCGGGTGTGGCGTTCGACCCGGTGGGCGACTCGGGGGGCAGGATCTCGCTGAGCCGCCTGTTGATCGGGCGGCCCGGCCTGCTGCTCGCGGCGTCGGTCGCGATCCTGGTCGAGACCCTGCTGCTGCAGGCCGGGCCCTACCTCGTCCAGGTGGGAATCGACCACGGCGTAGCCGCCGGGAACCTGCGCGTGCTCATCGTCGCCACGATCTGCTTCGTCGCCGCGGTGCTGCTCACCGGCCTGGCCACCGCCATCCGCATGCGCAAGAGCGGCCTGCTCGCCGCGGCCGCCACCCGTGACCTGCGCGTCCGCGTCTTCGCCCACCTGCAGCGGATGTCGCTCGACTACTACACCCGCGAGAAGGCCGGCGTCACCATGACCCGGATGACGTCCGACGTGGAGTCGTTGCAGAGCCTGCTCCAGGACGGCTTCGCGCAGTTCCTCATCCAGGGCCTGACCATGGTCGTCGTCACCGGGCTGCTGTTCCACTACAACCCCACGCTGGCCCTGATCACGCTGGTGCTGGTCGTGCCGCCGCTGACCGTCGCCTCACTGTGGTTCCGGCACGCGGCCGACCGCGGCTACAACCGCCAGCGCGACGCGATCGCCGCCATGTTCGCCGACCTCGCCGAAAGCCTCAACGGCGTACGCGTGGTGACGGCCCACAACCGGCAGGACCGCAACGTCGTCGCCCACCGCGAGGTCGTCGGCGGTTACCGCGACGCCAACGACTTCACCGGCCGGATCAACGCCGTGTACGGTCCCGGCACGTCCGTGATCGGCCTGATCGCGATGGCCGTGCTGCTGCTGATCGGCGGCCGGATGGTGCTGCGGGGCACGCTCACGATCGGCGAGCTGACCGCGTTCGTCCTCTACATCAACTCCTTCTTCCAGCCGGTGCAGCAACTGGTCCAGCTCTACACGCAGTACCAGCAGGGCAAGGCGGCCATCGGCAAGATCCGCGGCTTGCTGGCTCTCGCGCCCGCTGTCGCTGAGAAAGCCGGGGCGGCTGCGCTTCCCCCGGTCCGCGGCGAGATCGTCTTCGACGACGTCACGTTCGGCTACCTGCCCGACCGGCCGGTCCTCGATGGCGTGAACCTGCACATCTCGCCGGGCGAGACCGTGGCGTGCGTCGGCCCGACCGGCGCCGGCAAGTCGACGCTGGCCAAGCTGGTGACCCGCTTCTACGACCCGTCGGCCGGCCGCATCCTGATCGACGGTCACGACCTGCGCGACGTCACCCTGTCGTCGCTGCGCACCCAGATCGGCGTCGTCCCGCAGGAGCCGTTCCTGTTCGCCGGCTCGCTGCGCGACAACATCGCGTTCGCCCGTCCGGCCGCCACCGATGCCGAAGTCTGGGCTGCCGTCGACGCCGTCGGGCTGCGCGAGCTGGTTGAACGCTCACCGGAGGGCCTGGACACCCCGCTGCACGAACGCGGCCAGTCCGTGTCGTCCGGCGAGCGGCAGTTGCTGGCGCTGGCCCGCGCCTTCCTGGCCGAGCCGCGGGTGGTCGTGCTCGACGAGGCCACCTCGAGCCTGGACCTGCGCTCCGAGCTGCGGGTCGAGGCCGCCCTGGACGCCCTGCTCGACGGCCGTACGGCGATCCTGGTCGCCCATCGCCTGTCGACGGCGATGCGGGCCGACCGGATCATCGTGGTCGACGACCATCGCATCATCGAGACCGGTTCGCACGCCGAACTGGTCGCCGCCGGCGGCCGGTACGCGGACATGTTCGCGACCTGGGCGGCGCACTCCTGACGTCGTCGCGGTGCTGCTTTCGTGGCTCGAGCAGCGCAACACCGGCGGATCTGGTAGGCAGAGATAGACGGAACGCTCTGCGCTACATCTTCGGAGGATCAATGCGGATTCGCCCGGTCCTAGGCGTGCTAACTCTCTCCGGGGCGCTGCTCGTCGCGCCCTCACCGGCCTTCGCCGGCGGTGGTCCCGCTCCGGCCCTCGGCCCGACGGCGACGGGGTACGGCGGCGCGGTGTCCACGGTCGACCCGACCGCCACCGCCGTCGGCATCGACGTGCTGCGGCGCGGCGGCAACGCGGTCGACGCCGCGGTCGCGGCGGCGGCCACCCTCGGCGTCACCGAGCCGTTCTCAGCCGGCATCGGCGGCGGCGGCTTCTTCGTCTACTACGACGCCCGCAAACGCAGCGTCCAGACCATCGACGGCCGCGAGTCCGGCCCCGCCACGATGAAAGAGTCCCACTTCATCGACCCGGCCGACGGCCTTCCGTACGACTTCGCCGAGGCCCGCGTCTCCGGCCTCTCGGTCGGCACACCCGGCACCCTGGCCACCTGGGAATCCGCCACCAAGAAGTGGGGCACCAGGTCGCTGGCCAGCCTGCTCCAGCCGGCGGCCAAGGTCGCCGACCGCGGCTTCCCGGTCGACGCCACGTTCCGCCAGCAGATCGCCGACAACGCCGCGCCCTTCGGCCAGTTCGACTCCACCAAAGCGCTGTACCTGCCCGGCGGTCAGCCGCCCGCCGTCGGCTCGATCCAGCGCAACCCCGACCTGGCCGACACCTACCGCCTGATCGCCCGCCAGGGCACCGGCGTCCTCTACCGGGGCGCGGTCGCGCGGGACATCGTGCGCACGGTGCAGAACCCCCCGGTCTCGTCCACACCGGCCGGCGCCTGGGCCTACCCCATCCGCCCCGGCACGCTGACCCTGTCCGACCTGGCCCGCTACGACCTGCGCCACCCCGCACCGACCCGGTCGACGTTCCGTGACCTCACCGTCTACGGCATGAACACCCCGTCCAGCGGCGGCATCGCCGTGAGCGAGGCCCTCAACATCCTCGAGACCGCCGGTCTGTCCAAGTCGGACGTCACCAAGGCACTGCACTACTACCTCGAGGCGACGGCGCTGTCGTTCGCCGACCGCAACCGCTACGTCGGCGCGTACACCCCGCAGCCGGTCGTCAAGAAGCTCATCTCGGACGAATGGGCAAAGCAGCGCGCCTGCCAGATCAACCCGGCGAAGGCCCTCACCAAGCCCGTCCCGCCCGGCAACCTGAACGACTCGGGCTGCACCCCGGCGAAGGCCGGCGGCCCCACCGAGCAGGGTCAGAGCACGACGAACCTGACCGTGGCCGACCGCTGGGGCAACATCGTCGAATACACGTTCACGATCGAGCAGACCGGCGGCAACGCCATGGTCGTCCCCGGCCGCGGCTTCCTGCTCAACAACGAGCTCACCGACTTCAACTTCACCAACACCCAGGCCCCCGCGGCCGACCCCAACCTGCCCGGCCCCAACAAGCGCCCGCGCAGCTCGATGTCCCCCACCATCGTCCTCAAGGACGGCAAGCCGTTCCTCGCCCTGGGCTCGCCCGGCGGCGCCACCATCATCACCACGGTCCTGCAGATCCTGCTCAACCGCGTGGTCCTGGGCCAATCCCTGCCCCAGGCGATGGCCGCACCCCGCGCCTCCCAGCGCAACTCAGCCGGCATCCAGGCCGAGCCCGCCTTCCGTACGACCTACGGGCCGTCCCTGACCGCGCTGGGCCACACCTTCGCGGCCGACGTCCCCGAACTGGGCGCCGCCACAGCCATCGAGTTCACCAAACACGGCGGCTTCATAGCCTCAGCCGAACCCGCCCGCCGAGGCTCCGGCGCCGCCGCAGTCGTCCATCCAGCTCGCTGACCCCCATCTGATCGTGGGGCCCGGCCGGCCCGTCCGGCCGGGCCCCACGCTGCGGCGACTGTCGCTCTCAACGGCGGATGACGCACCAAGAGAGCTCGCCAACCGGCGTCATGGTCGGCTGGACAACCACGTGTCCGGGGATAGGGCGGCGGGCTGCGCAACAAGACGCAGTTCAAGGGATCATCCCCGCGCACGCGGGGATGGTCCCATCTCGTACGAGAAGGACCGCGACCGGTGAAGCTGCTCCCCGCGCACACGGCGATGATCCGGACAACGGGTTGGCCGAGATCACCGGCATTGGCTGCTTCCCGCGCATGCAGGTGATGGGCCCGACCTGCGAGGTCAACCCCATCGAGGAGCCGCCCCTGCCCGCCGCGTACGCGGGATGTTCCCTTCTACACCCACACCGGCATCGTCGTGAATCTCTGCTCCCCGCGAGCGCGGGGGATGGTCCGACATGGCGATCAACGCCGTGCTGCGATGACTCCTGCCTTGAGCGCATGCGGATGACCCCAGCGGCTTGATCAACCAGCTACCCAAGCTGTCCTGCTCCGGGTAGGTCTTCCGCGCGGCACTGATTGGGACGTAGATCGATTTGCAGCACTTCTGCCAGCTTTTTTACGGTCGAGGGCTGACGAACGAGCCGCGACCGGCCACTGTGTAGACAAGACCGCGTTCTCGCAGCTCGGCGATCGCGTGGCGAGCGGTAGCGCGCGCCACGCCCCAGCGCTGGCGGATGTCGTTCTCGCTGGCGATGGGCGAGTCCACGGGAGCCTTGGCGATCTCCTGAGCGAGCTCTTCCGCGATCATCACGTACACCGGGCGGGGCGTCCGGTGACGATAAGGCTCCTGGATCTCATCGCTCATAGGGCGACAGTAGGCGGGTGCCTATGCCTATCTCCCACCATCAACGCTTACATACGTATGCATGGATAAGTTCTTGAGTGCCGGTTGAAACTTGCTTCGGACCGCAGGGATCACTTGATCCCCTGCTGGCAGCTCGGCCCCGACGTGTTCACGGCGTCGGGGCGAGCGGCGCCGTAGAAGCCCTCGCGTCCGAGGTCTCGGTGTGGGGCGTGACGGCGAAACCGCAGATCGTCGGCCGTCATGACCGGTTCGTCCTTCCTGAGAACTGCTTTCAGCTTGCTCCCGTACCGTTCTTGGTTCCGATCTTGAAGGGAGTGAATCCGCCTTGGGCGGCTATGGGTGGCAGGTTGTACTGGTTGTTGTGCTGGTGCTGTTGAATGCCGCGTTCGCCGGCAGTGAGATGGCGCTGATCTCGTTGCGGGACAGTCAGCTCCAGCGCCTCGAGCGCCGCTCCAAAGCGGGCGCCACGCTGGCCAAGCTGGCCCGCGACCCCAACCGGTTCCTGGCCACGATCCAGATCGGCATCACGCTGGCCGGCTTCCTGGCGTCGGCCTCGGCCGCGGTCTCGCTTTCCCGGCCGTTGACCGGGCCGCTCGGGTTCCTGGGCGGGGCTGCCGAGCCGGTCGCGATTGTGCTCGTCACCATCGTGCTGACGTTCTTCACGTTGGTCGTGGGTGAGCTGGCGCCCAAGCGGATCGCCATGCAGCGGGCCGAGAGCTGGGCTCTGATGGTCGCCCGGCCGCTCGACATGCTCTCGACACTGTCCCGGCCCGTGATCTGGCTGCTCGGCCGGTCGACGGACATGGTCGTACGGCTGACCGGCAGCGATCCCGACGCGGCGCGCGAGGAAGTGTCGACTGAGGAGATCCGGGACCTCGTCACCCAGCAGCAGGAGTTCACGCCGGAGCAGCGCACCATCATCAGCGGCGCGTTCGAGATCGCCGACCGGGTGTTGCGCGAGATCCTCGTACCGCGAAGGGATGTCGTGACCCTCACGGCCGACGTGTCAGCGCACGAGGCGCTGCGGAAACTGGTCGCCGGCGGGCATTCGCGGGCGCCCGTCACCGGGCCGATGGGGCTCGACGACGTACTCGGGGTGGTGCACCTGCGTGACCTGATCGACGCGACCGGCGTGGTCGGCGACCACATGTTCGCCCCGACGTTCCTGCCCGACTCGCTCAAGGTCTCCGACGCCATGCGCCAGCTGCGGGTCGACCGTCAGCAGCTGGCGCTGGTGGTCGACGAGCGCGGCGCGATCGACGGCATCGTCACCATGGAGGACCTGGTCGAGGAGGTCGTCGGCGAGATCTACGACGAGGCCGACCGCGACGTGCAGTCGGTGGTCCGCGAGGGAGACGGGGCGATGCTGCTGCCGGGCACGTTCCCGGTGCACGACCTGCCCGACATCGGCGTCGACGCGACCAACCTGATCGACGGCGACTACACGACGATCGCCGGGCTGGTGCTGGCGCGGCTGGGCCACATCCCGACCGGCCCGGGCGAGGTGGTGGCCATCGACGGCCATTCGGCCGAGGTGGTCGAGGTTACCGGTCGCGCCATCACCGGCGTACGGCTGAGGGCCGTGACCACCGGGGCCGAGGAGCAGCCGGCCTCGTAGCGGACGCAGATTCGCGGATTCGCCACAGGCGCGGTTTTGCAGTAGGCGCAGCTTCGTGGACTCGCCGCAGCCCGGCCGTGTAGAGGGCGCAGTCTCGCGGACTCGCAGTCGGCACAGCTTCGCGGACTCGCCGCACGTGCCCGGCCTAACTGGCCTCGTAGTGACGCAGTCTTACCGGCTGGCCGTCCGGCCCGGCCCAGTCGGCGTCCGAGACATGGGTGAAGCGCCAGCCCGTTGCCTCGTAGAAAGCGACTGCGGCCGACCGTTGCTCGTCGACGACGTTCAACGTGAGGCTGTAGCCGCGCTCGGCCGCCCACGCTTTCGCCCGCTCGACCAACGCCCGCCCGATTGAGACGCCGCGCTCCAGCCTTCCTTCTTCCCGGAGCGGCGGCTCCTCCTCGCTGCGGACGCGGGGTGATCGGCTGCGGCGGCGCGCTTCCGGAATGACGAAGAGGCGGCACAATTCGCCCCGGCCCTCGATTTCCCGCACGGCGACGTGCCCGGTGATCGTGCCGTCGGCCGCCTCGGTGACCCAGGCCGCGTCGGCCGGGGCCAGCCAGGCTCGCGGATCGCGGGGCCAGTTCAACGGGTACCCGTCGGCCTCGTGGACCAGGCGCAACGCCTCCACACAGCGATCCAAGTCCTTGTCGCGTCGTGAACGGATGAACACTGCCCCTCCGGCTGGAACCTGATGGTTGATCCAAGCAGGTGCTTCCGGACCGTCGTGAAGCATCGCATCCTCCGACCCTCTCATCACGCCCTCACAGCGGGCACCTTAGAACCGCGGTTCGGTCGCGCCTGTTCGGCCCCCGGGCGATGTCGTGACGGTGCGCTTGAAATCACGACAGGCTTTCGATGAAGGGGGCCTTGCCGGCGCGGTAGCGGGGACGGTCGTGGGAGTCCTCGGCGGCCAGGGACTGCTTGAGCTCGGCGTATGCGGCGGCGTCGGCCTGATGCGTACGCAAGTGGTCTCGGAAGGCGAGCAGGCGGGGCCAGACGTCGGCCGAGTTCTCGTAGATGTGCAGGTGGTGGGTGCGCCGGGCCTCGTCGGGGTAGCAGAACGACCACTTGCGTTTCTCGGCGTCGCCCGGTTCGGGGGCGTGTACCCAGCCCAGCGCGGCCAACGTCTGCTCGATGCCGCCCGCGTCGTACGAGTCGATGCGGGCAAGCATGTCGATGATCGGCTTGGCCGCCAGGCCGGGGACGGCCGTGCTGCCGATGTGTTCGACAGGGCCGGTCAGCCACGGGAGCAGGGCCGGCTCGACGCGGGCGCGCTGCTGCTCGAAAGCGTCGGGCCAACTCACGTCGTACGGAAGGATTTTGATCGGATCTTGTCTCATGCGCGCCTCCAGAACTGGCGGGCGGCGAAGCCCTCGCGGCGCAGCCAGTGTTCGGTGTAGACGATGCGGTCGGGTTCGAGGACGACCAGGGTGTCGCGGGGTGGCTCGGTGACAGGGCGGCCCTGCTCGGCGTGCTCGTTCTCCCAGCGGAAGGCCGGCCAGTAGCGCTCGCGCTCGGGGTTGTCGCCGCCCAGCACGCGTGCCCGGCCGAACAATTGCGCGCCGCGGCTGCTGGCCAGGCCGACCAGCGGCGCGAAGATGCCGACCGAGACGCGCGGGTCGGCGGCGATGTTGCGGACCTTGGGCGACCGCGGCGAGGCGGTGAACATGACGGCGAAGCCGAGCGAGTAGTAACGCACCGGAGTGGCCAGCGGGCCGTCGTCACCGGTGGTGGCCAGCACGCACATGTTCTGCGAGGACAGCAGGTTGAGGATGCGCTCCTCGAGCCGTTCGCGCGGCAGCCTTTCGGCCGGCATGGGCTCGGCGAGCCAGGGGCTGGCCGTCATGCGTGGTGGGTGGTGTCAATGATCAAGTCGGCCCGCTCACGGGTGCCGTCGGCCGCGAAGAACTCGTCTTCCTCGGCCATCCACGTGCGCCAGAGCTGCTCCTTGTCGTCGAACGTGTTGTCGCGGCGCAGGCCCCGGGCGAGGCGCAGCGATGCGGGGGCTTCAACCCAGATTGCGTACGCGACCCTGTTCATCGTCTCCCGCCGAGTGCACGTGACGCCCTCGAAGATCACGGTCGGCGCCCAGGGCTGCGTCTTCCACCCGCCGAGCGTGTCGCCGTGCCAATCTGACCAGTCGCGTGCCTGATACACGGCGTCGTCGCCGCGCAGCAGCGGGGTCAGCACCTGGGCGTCGAAGCGCGGCCACCAACCGGCGAAGTTGCCCCACGAGACGAAGTCGTCGATCTCGATGATCGGAGCGCTCAAGGCTTCGGCCAGCTGGCGGGCCAAGTGACTCTTGCCCGAGCCGCTGGGGCCGTCGATCCCGACGATGCGGATGCCGTCGACGGGCTCGCTGGCGGCAACTTTCCGGACGATGTCGGCGACCACGGAAGCAGCCTAACCAGTTCGCAGCCGCCGCGTCCGGTTCCAGTTGCGGTGATCAAGCCGCTGACCAGGGACTCGCAGAGCAGGTCCGGACACCGTCGCGTCGAACTGTCCGGGACCTACCTTGCGGCTTTCCGTGCAGGTCACCCGATTGCGGACCAGAAGGAACCCCTGAGGCGGGGTTCGTGGCGCCCCGACCCGGCGAGTACGGGTTACACCTCTGCGGCGGTTATCGAGACTCAACCCATCGGGTAGGCAGCGTAGACACGCTCGCGTTCTCGACGGGCAGCCTTCGCGGGGTCCGACTGGTCGTCGTTGGGGCGGTATTGGGCCAGTGACTCGTAGAAGCCGCTACTCGGCAATCCATTCTTGCCTGCGTTCACGACCAGCACCGGAAGCAAGACACCCTTCTCGGCCCATGAGCGCGCACTCACCGCGATCAGTGTGTCGATCATGGCTGGTCCCCGGACCGGTAGACCGGGGACGGTCGAACTCAGGCCGGAGTACGTCACCACATCCCGCATCTGGGCCTTGAGGACCAGGACCTCGTAGGTAGCTGCTACCACCTCGGGTCTCATCGTTGTTTTCCCGCTCCGTTGTCGCGCAGGTCGCGTAGCGTGCGTTGACTGTCTACATGCACCCAGTTGTGCCAACCGTCGATCTGCGACTGAGTGAAGTGCCGCAACGCTGGACTTGGCTCACGGAACGGCGCTGGGACGTCGTCCACTTGTAGACAGCCGCCTTCAGTGATCGTTGCCTCGAACACCTCATTAGTACGTTTGCGGCGGTGACGGACCTTGTCTCCCGGATGTACCAAACCATCCTCAATGAGCTTGGACAGACGGCCAACCGTCGAGACGCCGGGGGGTGACCCCGAGAATGGCTTAGCGGATGCGCTTTGCGTGACAGCTCCGACCTCAGCCAGCAGGCCTTTGATGACGTCGTTTGGCGTGTCGATGAACGGACGCGCGCGGTTCTGGAGTTGGACGAACACTTCGTCCTCGATCTCGATGGTCTGCATCGTGCCCCACTTCGGCTGACTTGGAGTCTTAGAGTGACAGAGTCAAAAGGTGGATGCAAGTGGCCAAGCGGAATTGCTTGCCCGGCGCGTACCCCGGCGGACTCGTGAACGCGGTCAACGACGGGTGAATCCGCAACCGGATTCCGGATTCCGGATTCCGCAAGGTCATCCGCCGGATCGGTCCCCATGCCGCAAGGTTCTGGGCGGATTTTGTCTCTGCTGTCTTGGCGAGTCTCAATGGATCAGCGATGGTTCGAGCATGGAAGGCCTGCCGGGCGTTGCTGAGGTGCTCGACGTCGAAGCTTTCGACGTCGAGTGGTTCGGCGAGGTTCGGCTTCCACTGTCGCGGGTCGTCGAGGTGGCGTTCGAGGATGTCGCGCCGGTCCGGGAGTTGGCGAAGTCCTTACAGATCGGTCAAGCCCGGTTCGGCGTCGCACAGTCCGGCGAGCTGCTCACGCATGTCCTCGACAAGGCCGCGCAGGGTGGGGTTGTCCTCCCCGCTGGCCGATGTCGCCTGGTGCCGGGCCAGGCCCTCGCGCAGGGTCTCGCAGGCCTCGGCCGTCCGGCCCGCCGAGTGCAGCACCTCCGCGTGCACGGTAAACGTGTACGGCAGCACGCCGCTGAACGAGACCTCTGAGTCAGCCCGGCGAATGATCTGCACGGACTCTTCCACAGCCCGCAGTGCCTCGTCGGCACGGCCGAGCAAGCTGAGCGATTTGGCCTCCAGGGACCGTGCCATCGCGGTAAACACAAGCCGAGGGGAGCGCACCGGCAGCCGCTCGGCGAGCGCGACCGTCTCCCTGCTGACGACCAGAGCCTCATCGGGACGGTCCAGCTCGGTCAACGCGCCCGCGTACTGGATCTGAGCCAGCATGAGCTGAGCCGACCACTCCCGGGGTTCGTCCCCCTCGTCCGCCGCCAGCTCTTGCAGCACGTCCACCCGCTCGCGCCCGACGGCCAAGTCCTCGCCGGATTCATCGGCTGTTTCGAGCCGCGCGGCCAATCCCCGCAATGCGGCCAGCAGGCTTTCGCGGGCCTCGGACTGGTCCCCCTCACCGTACTCGGCCAGCCGGCGACGCACCGTCACGGCTTCCCGGGCCGCGTCCAGGGCCTCGGCCGACGAGCCCTCGCCGGGGAAGCCTTCGACCGTGATGGCGAGCGCCTTCAAGGCGTTCGCGGACCGCCAGGACGAGACCGTCTCCCGGCAGAGCAGCACCGCTTCCCGCCAGGCGACGACCGACTCGTCAGGCAGGGCCGTCGCGGCCGACCGGTGCGCGTACGCCCGGAGGAACTCGGCGAGCATCGGCCCGAACAGCAGCCGGTTCCCCCGTTCCGGGTCGGCGAGCTCCCGGGCCAGCTCGATCGAGGCGCGGGCCGCGGCCAGGGCTTGTTGCGGCTCGCCGCAGCCGGCCAACCGGTTGCTGTGCGTGGCCAGGGCGCGGGCCAGCACGAAACGCGCGGTCTCCTGGTCGCCCGCGGCGGCGTCGCGCAGACCCTCACCGATGGCGACCGCCTCCCGCGAGGCAGCCAGGCCCAGGTGGTGCTCGCCGACCGCCGCCAGAACGTCGGAGTGCGACAGGAGGGACTCGGCCAGGCCGGGCAGCCGGATCACCGGGTCGCCCACGGCTGGATCAGCCAGCAACCGGCGAAGCTCGACCGCCTCGGCCGCCGAGGCCGCCCCGTCGACCGGCCTGCCCGCGCCGACCAGCAGCCGAGCCAGATCGGTCAACGCCGCGGCCAGATCGGCGCGGGGCGCGTCGGCAGGCTCGGCCGTGGGCAGCTGCCGCAGGATCTCGACGCTCTCCGTCGCCGCGGTCACCGCCTGCTCGGCGCGCCCCGACGACGCCAGGACCGCGGCGTACACCCCGAGGGCATGCGCCAGCACCGGTAGGCCCGCGTCGGGGTCGCCGTCGCGCGGGTCAGCCGCCCGCCGGCCAACCGCGACAGCCTCTCTCTGAACGGCGAGACCGTGCGCCGTCCGGCCCAGGTCGAGCAGCATCCGCGCCTGATTACCGAGGGCCGCGGCGACAGGCAGATACCGGTCCGGTCCGTCGGCACCGGCCGAGTCGGCCCGCCTGCGGAACTCGCCCGCGGCGGCGGCCATCGCCTCCACTGCCTCCTCGGTGCGGCCGGTCAGCTCCAGGGCCGTAGCCTGGTTGCTGAGGGCATCGGCGAGCCAGCGCCCGTCGTCCGGAAGCTGCCGGGCGAGCGCCACCGCCTCCTCGGCGACGACCGCCGCCTCGTCGGCTCGGCCGACGTCCATCAAGGCGATGACCAGCGCGTCGACGGCCCAGCCCAGCAGGACGAGGTGCCTCTCGGAGGCATCGCTCCCCGCCGCGGAGAGGCGCCGGCCGAGGCCGACCATCTCGCGCATCACCGGCACCGCCTCGGCCCGCCGGCCCAGCCGGCCCAGCAGTGCCCACAGGGTGAACAGCAGACTGAACAGGTGTTCCAGGTCGGCAGGGTCCGCGGCGTCTCGCCGCACTCGTGCGACGACGGCCTCCTGGACGGCGACCGCACCGGCCACGAGGTCCTCGTGCCGCCCAGTGGCAACCCGGCGGTAGGCGGCGTCACCCACCGCCGGGAGCAGGTCGGCGAGTTCCTCGAGCGCGCTGATCCGGGTGAGCGCGACGGCGCCCGCGGCCGGGGCGAGGTCGGGGTCGCGCCGCAACGCCGGGCTCAGGTGCCGCACCGCGACCTCGGGCCACCGCTGCGCGGCCTCGGCCAGGGTGCGCACTACCGCCGGGGCGTGCTTGTCGACCACGAACGGGCCGTGCTGGCCGCCGCCCGGTCCGGCATCTGCCGCGCCCGGCCCCGGGGTGAGCAACCGGTCGAGGGCCGTCGCAGCGAACGGGTCCGCGAGGTCGGCGAGCGAGTCCTCCGTGTGCGGTCCGTCGCCGGTGGCGCCGAGCAAGGCCGCGACGAAGTCCTCGGCCAGGCGGTCCGGCAGCAGTGCGACCAGGCCGGCCGACGGCGTGGGCGGCGGATAGCACCGGCGATGGTCGTCGACGAGGGTCCGGGTGGGTGCGCCGACGTCTTGCGCCGGGCCGCGTTGCACTCGGTCGAGCAGCCGCACCGCCGCCTGATCGTCCGCCGCGCCGCCGGTCAGGGCCAGCACGAAGACGGTTCGGGCGAGCACCCGCACCGAGCAGCGCACCGGTTCGGCCACTCCCGGTTCGGCCAGGCGCCGCCAGGCCCGAACCTCGCGCCGGATGAGGTTGCGCGAGGCGGTGGCCGGGTCGGTCGCGTACCGGGCCGCCTGCGCACCGGGAAGTCCGTCGTGGACGGCAAGCGCGGCCGCGAGCGCGGAGTACTGCACCGCCAGCGGGGTGCTGAAGCACTCCGCGGACAGATCGTCCGGGAAGGGGATCGCCGACGGATCGAGGTTCAGCCGGTCGCTGCTCGCGAAGGCGCCCGCCGCGGTCTCGAACAGATGTCGCCTCTGCCCGTCACCGGCGGGCAGGTCGCCGAGTTCGCGGCGGCTCGCCGCGACACCTGCCGCGCCCAGCAGGTCCGCGAGCGTCCACCAGAAGGCGCCCGACCGGGCCAGTAGCAGGAATCGCAGCCGGCCCCGGTCGGCCGCGCTCTGCACCGTCGGGTCCTCGAAGAGGGTGAGAAGGTCGTCCTGAGGCCAGCGGTCGGCGTAGTCGACCAGAATCAACGTGCCGTGGCGAGATTCGCCGTGCTCGGGCCGGCCGGACGATGAGAACTGCCGCGGGGTGCCGCTCAGCCCGGCGAGCCCGCCGCCGTCGAGGCGGTGCCGGGCCACCAGGACGTCCCAGTCAGCCGCCTCCCGGGCGCACTGCCGCGCCAACCGGGTCTTGCCCTGGCCGCCGGGCGCCGTCATCAACCGGGCTGCGACGGGGGCGTCGGTGACCAGCCAGGCCGCGACCTCGGCCCGTTCGGAGTCGCGCCCGACGTACGGCACGATTTCGTTCGCGGCAACCAGCCAGGCGCTCGGGCCGAGTCCGGCGCCGACCGGCTTGGGCGCAGCCGGCGGGCCCAAGGCGAATCCGGGCCGCCGACCGGCGATCTGGGTGACCACTTGCACCACATCGCCCCGTGCGCGGACCCGCCCGAGCGAGACGTCCTGGCGGGTGGTGCCGTCGTCGAGACTCATCCGATGTTCCGCGCCGGCCGGTCAGTCGCCGGAGCGCTGGTTCACGTTCTGCCGCACCGATCCGCCGGATCTGACCCGGCCGATGCGCACCGACTGGCTCACCCGGTCCCGCGCACCGTCCGCCTGGCTGCCCGAGCGCAAAGCCAAGATCGCGAATATCAGGCCGGGCAGGCCGAGCACTGCGGTGAACCCCTGCACGATGCCCGACCACTGGTTGGCCCGCTCCACGTCGCCGCGCGAGAGCATCCAGCCCAGCGCCGCCGCCGCAGCAGCGGCCACCAGCAGTGACACCGCGACGATCGTTCTGGTTCCCCGGCTCATCCGACACCTCCAGCTTGCGGGGCTCGCGTCCCCCACACCCCCCAGGGTAGGCGTTCGCTCTCCGTCCGTGCCGCGGGCGCGCACCCCCGCCATCGCCCCCGGCGCCCTCAACCCGCAGCCGCCCGGTCAGATCAGCCCGGCCACTACGGAGCGGGTCATGCGTGCTGCGACCGAACGGGGGACAAGTGGCCGACCTGGCCACGCAGCGCTCCGACACGGTCGGTATGCCAGTGCCCCGACCTGCTGAACCCCTTCTATCCTCTGACGCTGCACGGTGTGCAGAACGTGCTGCGCGAGAGCCGCGTTCGAAGGCATGATCGTCAGCACCGACAACGACCGGGGCTGGGAACAGCGCTGCCGGACGTGTTCCGCGGCCGCCCTTGCGAGGGTTACGTGATCGTGTCGGCGGGGGCAGCGTCGACCTTCAAGACGTGGAATCCCGCTCCTCGCCGATGCCGTTCCGCGGCGACCGACCGAGCGCGTACGGGTGACTCGCAACCTCTTCCGGACATCTTTCAAGATCACCTGCATGGCAGCTCGGACACTCGCAAGGTTCCCGTGGAACGGATCGCAGCCGCGGGCCTCCGGCGGCTTGGGAATGTCGTACCCGTCGATTAGAATGTATGTACGAAAAGGGCCTGTGAGCTGCTGATCTTCGGCGTGTCCTGAACGCCGAATGTCAGGTTTGGGCCAGTTAGGAGATCGACGTGACCGCGCCCGTTCGGACTGTCCCCTCGACCAACCCCGTGCCCGTCATCCCGCCCTACGCGACCATGCTCGGCTTCACCCGGTACGTGACCCGCACCGGCCCGGCGAAGGCCACGTTCGTCGGCGGGTTGCGCAAGGCCCGCGAGCGCCGGTCCGGTTTCAACCCGCACGGCCAGCTCGTCAAGGCGCTCAAGGCCGACATCGCCTTCCGCACCGGCGGCAGCTATCTGTCCGGCGTGGTCGACCTCGTCAAGGAACGGTGGAAGCCGCTCTACGAGTCGGTCAGCGCCGGCGCCAAGACCTACCTCGATTCCCTCGGCGACCCCGAGCGGGTCGGCCTGGCTCAGACCCGCGACGCCCTCGCCTCGGTCGGCCCGCTGGTGGTCAAGATCAACCCCCACTTCGGGCTCCGCTACGAGGACGGCCGCCGCGAGGCCGTACGCCTGCACTTCGACGAGCTGCCGCCCACCCCCGAGGCCACCACCGCGATGCTGCACCTGATGGCCCGCCACATGGACCAGATCCTGCCCAACGCCGAGCCCGTCCTGGTCGACCTTCGCCGTGGCGAGGTCCACCGCCTCGACCCGTCCGCCAAGCCCACCGACATCGAAACCTGGCTGGCCGGCGAGGCCGCCGCCTTCACCGCCATGTGGAGCACCGCAGCCGCCTAAAGTGTTGCCGCGCGACCGCCCCGACTCCCCGAATTGCCCCGGGGCGGTCGCCCTTACATCAACAAGGTCAGTCCTCAAGAATCCGAGTCCGTGAGTGAGATCGACCTGTGTCCGCGATGCAAGCGGTTCGGCTCTTGTGGATCAGCCTGTCCACGCTGCGAGTAGTCAGCAAGTCGGCAAGGCGCCAGGCATCGCTCGCGCCTACGCATGCGCGTGCAGCACCTCAGCAGTAACAAAATACTGAAATAGCCCATAGATCAATCCCGCGTGCGCGGGCAGCAGGCGGCACATAACAGCGCCCGGTTGGTGATGCTCGGACCATCCCCGCGTTCGTGGGGAGCAGACCAGCTCCAGCATCGCCTGCTCGGGGTTGCCGGGACCATCCCCGCGTGCGCGGGGAGCGGTGCGCCCATGTCGGCCTCAGCGTCGCCGACGCCGGACCATCCCCGCATGCGCGGGGAGCCGGTGGACAACGGCGTGGGGATCGTCTGTGGCCCGGGGCCATCCCCGCGTGCGCGGGGAGCAGATCGACAGCACGTGGAGGCTGGCGTGCAGCCGTGGACCATCCCCGCGTGCGCGGGGAGCAGGCGATCGTGAAGGTGTCGCCAGCCGTCACCGGAGGACCATCCCCGCGTGCGCGGGGAGCAGAACGCCGTCGACGACACCCCGCCACTGGTCGTGGGACCATCCCCGCGTGCGCGGGGAGCAGGTGTGGTAGATCTGCTGGACTTCGGCCCGGGTCGGACCATCCCCGCGTGCGCGGGGAGCAGGCGCCGCCGAGAAACCAGCCGATCCGTACGAGGGGACCATCCCCGCGTGCGCGGGGAGCAGGACGACGAGAAACGCGCGAAGTTCGTGCACCACGGACCATCCCCGCGTGCGCGGGGAGCAGGTCTGGTACGTGTTGCAGTCCGGCGGCGGCGCGGGACCATCCCCGCGTGCGCGGGGAGCAGGATCTCGGCCGGGTTCAGTGCGACCGGGATGCCGGACCATCCCCGCGTGCGCGGGGAGCAGAACTGGACGACGGCCGGGTGCGGGTCGACCCGGGGACCATCCCCGCGTGCGCGGGGAGCAGGCGCCGTCGTCCGTGCGGGCCGCGGCGAACGCCGGACCATCCCCGCGTGCGCGGGGAGCAGCCGTCGTCACCGCGGCCGCCAGCGCGGCTTTCGGGACCATCCCCGCGTGCGCGGGGAGCAGCCACGCCTTTAACGACGCCTGCCCGACCGTCGAGGACCATCCCCGCGTGCGCGGGGAGCAGGCTAATTGACCTGCAGGTTTGTCGATCAACTTCCCGGACTTTGTTCACTTTGGTGGCAACGGAGTCTGTATGGATCGTGGATCTCAAGGGCGAAGCCGAAACGCTTGGCGGGTTGCCCGCGGCCGATTGGCCGGTTTCGGCGACATGGCTCAGTTTAGCGCCGTCGTTGTCGGCTGGATGTCCTGAGATGCCGCGGAACGCAGGGCGTGGCAACATCAGAAATTGATGGCTGTGACAGCCATCGACTGTTACGCCACGCGCTACCGCCGGTGCCGCTTTCGAGCAGCTTGACGACTACATCTCGGGCTACGCTCTTTGCGGTTGGATCGCCGGCCAGGGTCAGGGTTGTGGCTGCCTGGGCAGGTGTTTGCCGGGTCTTATCTTTCGTAGTACTCGGGGTGGTCGGGCTGGCGCCGGGTGCTGACCAGTCGGTCGACTTGGTCGAGAACGCGGCGTGTGGGCCTGCATCACCGATGCAGGCCATATCCCGTCCCGTCCCGCGCGGGCGGCTGGACGACTGCTGAGCCGTTGGCTGGCGCGATGAGCTTGCGCCCGCTGTGAAAGGTCAGTCTGCAGTCGCCGCACGTCCGCACGTTCAGGCCTGGTCTCCGCGTATCCCGTGGAATGTCACCCTCGTCCGATCAGCCACAACGCCCAGCGCTTCCTGGGAACACCGGGGCACAGGGTGATCGTCGCGCCTGCCCGGTGTGTGGCGTAGGAAACACCCCCGCGTGTGGGGAACGGGCCGCCCGGGTCGGCCGAGATCCACCTGCGGCCGGCGGCATCATGCGACTCGACCACGGGCAGTACGGCTTCTTCCCAACGTTGATCGTCGCGGTCGAGCCGCCGCGCTACTTCGCGTACTGGTAGGCCAGCGGCTTCCCGGGCGAGGTGGCCACCGAGGGCAACGCCACCCTGGTCGAGTTCTTCCTGGAGCCCGAGGCCGACGGCACCCGCCCGCCGCTGGGACGACCGCCTGGCTAGGCAGCTGGCCGAATCCGGCCCGGCGGAGTGAAATTCCGGGGTTTCCCGCCGGGAATCACTTAGGAGCAGAACGGTTGCGACGATCCTCTCGGTGTACGAGGCAGGTCCGACGCGTCGGGGGGCGTTCGTCATGAAGGTGCTGGTCAGGAATTTGGCGTTGGCCGGGGTAGCGGCGGGCGCGATGCTGCACCCGGCGGCGGCGCGGGCTGCGGCGACGCCCGTGAGCCTGTCGAGTCTGGTGGCTTATGTCCGTAACGGTGACATCTATGTCAGCAAGGGCAGTACGGAGAAGCGCCTCACGACCGGCGGCGCTCATGCCCGGCCGCGCTGGTCGCCCGATGGCAAGTCGATCGCGTACCTGAAGGGCGGGCTGCTCTGGGTGATGCGGGCCGACGGCGGCGGTGGGCGCAAGCTCTCGACCCGCGCCGCGGCTGGGCCGTCGTGGTCGCCGGACGGCCGGTCGATCGCCTTCGCGTCGCTGTCGTGTTCGGGTGGGCCCGGGGTCTATCGGATCGCCGCCACCGGTGGGAAGGCCGAGGTGTTGTTCCCGCGGGACTGCCGCGGCGAGGATCTGCCGCCCGAGCCGTTGCCGGTAACCGCGCGTACGGGATCGCTGAGCGAGCGCCTGAGCACGGACGACGCGGTCGCCTGGTCGCCCGACGGGGCCAAGGTGGCGTTCCGGGGCGGTGACTGCGAGTCGGTCTACGACGCCTGCCTCAGCGTGGGGACGGTGGCCACCGGCGGCGAGCAGACGATCACGGCGTACGGCGGCGGCAGCCTGCAGAACAAGGGTTTCGCCGTGGTGCCGAGCTGGCGGGCGGACGGCGCGAAGCTTGCCTGGACCGCGTACGAGAAGGGTGAGACCAAGGCGGCCGACCGGCCCGTGCACCTGGTCGAGTACGACACGAAGACCCGCGCCAAGCGGACCGTCGGGGGAGCGCTCGACCGCGAGCTGGCCTACATCGACGCGAAGCGGGCGGTGGCCACCGGTCAGTACGGCAAGGGCTCCTGGGTGATGATCGTCGGTCTGGCCACCGGCGTCCGCATCCCCTTCCGCGAGGGTTCGCAGCCCAGCGTGCAGCCGGTGCGCTAAGCCGGCCCGCGAGGTTGCCGATGGGGTAGGTGATCGGGAGCAGGAACGTTGCTGAGGAGCATGCATGACCGTCTCCGGGCTGGGCACAGCTCGTGCCCCCCACTCGCCGCTCACGCCGCTGCACCGGGCGCCGCGTACCGAGAAGCCGGCCGACCGTTCGGACGAGAACCTGACCGGCCGCGACCGTGAGCTGATCTTCCAGGTCACCGGTCTGCGTGACCCGGTCCAGCAGAGCGCCACCGCCTTCGCCGCGATTCTCGCCGCCGAGCGTGCCGCGGGCCGGCTCGCGCCCGGCCAGGAGGTCACGGGCCTCTATCTCAAGGACCTCAACCGGCGGTACGAGCGGACCGGCGGCCCCAACCCGGTGGCCGGGCTCCTGCCCAAGGCCCTGACCTACCTCGCGCAGAGCCAGGGCGCCGTGAGCCGGATCGACGTCTCGGCGTAGAAAGACAGGCGTGACCCACCCGCCGATCCGCACCTTCCATCCGCGCCGGGGCCGCATGAGCGCCCGCCACTCCGACGCGCACGCCGCGCTCTGGCCGAGTCTCGGTCTGACCGTCCTGGACGGCGACCGCACCCCGCTCGACCTGGACGAGCTGTTCGGCGATCGGGCGCCCAAGGTGCTCGAGATCGGCTTCGGCATGGGCGACACCCTGGCTGCGACGGCTGCCGCCGAGCCGGGCCGCGACTTTCTCGGCATCGAGGTGCACACGCCCGGCATCGGGAATCTGCTGGCCGAGGTTCAAGATCAAAAGCTGTCCAACGTACGGGTGGCCCGGGGCGACGCGATGCAGTTGGTGCACCGCCTCGCGCCCGGCAGCCTCGACGCCGTGCACATCTTCTTCCCCGACCCGTGGCCCAAGGCCCGCCACCACAAGCGCCGCCTCGTGCAGCCGGCGAACGTGGCCCTGCTGCGCGACCGGCTGCGCCCGGGCGGGGTGTTGCACTGTGCCACCGACTGGCCCGACTACGCCGAGGCGATGGCGGCCACGCTCGACGCCGATCCGGGGCTCGAACTGCTCGACCACGACCGGGCGGGACGCCCCGAGACGAAGTTCGAGCGACGCGGCGCGGGAGCGGGCCGGCCCATCACCGACCTGCGCTACCGGCGTCGTACCGGAAATAGGTCTTCTGCGTAAATAGCGCCTTATAGGCTGGTGGGGTGAAAGAGGCCGGGCGTCTCGACGAGGATCTGCTGCATGAGGTCGCCGCGCTGCACCCCGCCTCGTTGGAGAGCGGCGGCGCCGACGAGCTGGCCGGCCTGCTCGCCGGGGCCGCGCACGCTCCGGTCGGCGTGATCTATCTCGTGCGCGAGGACACCCTGCGGCTGTACGGCGGTCACGGGCTGGCCGACGACTGGGGCCTGGCCGAGGCCCCGCTCAAGGGCAACCTGGCCGCCATCGTGGCTGAGTCCGGCGTCCCGCTGGTCATCGACGACCTCTCGGCCGACGAGCGCGTGCCGCCCGGACGTACCGGCGCCTACCTCGGCCACCCCATGCGCGACGGCAACGGGAACGTGCTGGCCGTCTGCTGCGCCGCCGACCACGAGCCACGGCAGTGGTCGGCCCAGGAACAGTCGTCGGTGGCCGCGGCGGCCCTGGTCGGCGCGCTGCTGATCACGGAGCAGCTCTCCCGGTACGAGATCGACCGCCAGCGCCGCTTCCTCGACGCGGTGCTCGAGAGCCTGCACGACGGCGTGACCGCCTGCGACGAGCAGGGCCGGATCGTCTTCGTCAACGAGCGGATGCGCCGCATCTGGGCCGATATCGGGGCCGCCGGTGAGGATCTGGGCCTGCACAGCGCGCTGCGCGGCGAGCACCTGCGCGACAGCGACGTCGTGCTCCCGGGCCACAACCGCCGGGTCCGGCACTACCTGGTCGACGCGCACCCGATCATCGGGCCGGGCGGGCAGACCGTGGGGGCCGTGCAGGCCGTGCAGGACGTCACCCGCCGCAAGCGGGTCGAGCGGTTCCGCACCTGCGAGCTGGCGGTGACCACGGCCCTGGCCGACTCGCCGAGCATCGAGGCGGCCGGCCCGCGCGTGCTCGAGGCCGTAGTCGGCACGCTGGAATGGGTGCACGCCGAGTTGTGGCTGGTCGACAAGGCGGCCGGGGTCGTGCGCTCGGTCGCGCGGTGGAGCGCGCCGGGCTGGCAGTCCGACATCGAGGTGCCGGTCGACCTGGCGTTCGGGGTGGGGCTGGCCGGGCGGGCGTGGCAGGTGGGCAAGCCGCTGTGGATCCGCGACGTGGGCCGGCCGCAGAGCCTGATCTCGCCCGAGACCGCCGCGTCGGGGGCTCTGCACTCGGCGCTGGCGGTGCCCGTACGGGAAGGCTTCGAGACCCTGGGCGTGCTCACCGTGTTCGCCGACACGGTCGAGGACCCGGAGGACGAACTGCTGGCCCTGATGTCCGGGATCGCCGCGCACATCGGCCAGTTCGTCGAGAAACACCTGGTGGACGACCTGCAACGGCAACTGATCCGGAGCAAGAACGAGTACCTGGCCCTCGTCGGGCACGAGCTACGGACGCCGCTGACGTCGATCAGCGCCTACACCGAGCTGCTGCGCGAGGCCGACGAGGTGAGCCTGATCAAGGACGGCCCGCGGCTGATCGAGGTGATCGAGCGCAACGCGCACCAGCTGCGCGACATCATCAACGAGCTCATGGAGCTGTCCGCGCTCGACACCGGTCACGCCGACGTCCAGCTCACGCCGATGGACCTGGCCGAGGTGGTGCGCGACTCGGTGGCCGAGGCCCGGACGGCGGTCGCCGGCGCGCCCCTGGTCATCGAGGACGACCTGCCCGAGCAACTGGTGCTGCCGGGGGACCGCAAGCGGCTGCGCCAGGTGATCGACAACTTGCTGGGCAACGCGGTCAAGTACAGCCCGGACGGTGGGCACATCGGGATCACGCTCAAGGCCTCGGGCCGGGCCGCCGAGCTGGCCGTGTCGGACACCGGGCTGGGCGTCTCGGTCGACGAGCGGGAGAAGCTGTTCACCGGGTTCTACCGCACCAGCCGGGCCCGCGACTCGGCGATCCCCGGCACCGGGCTGGGCATGACGCTGAGCCGGGCGGTGGTCACCCGGCACCACGGCAGCATCGAGCTGGTCGACCACGAGGGGAACGGCACGACGGTGCTGGTGCGGCTGCCCCTCGACGCCCCTTGACAACCTTCCCGGCCTGGCCGGTCTCGGCGCCTTTTACGGGCCGGCAGCTCGTGGGTCGCCCGGGGCGCCGCCGCTCACTGCGAATTGACTGTTGCTTCGATAAACGTCTCGTAACGGGGGCGGCTGCGACGCTTCGAAATCCGTTCCTGGGGTATGGCGACACTGCGTACTCCCGGCCGATGAAGGACCGACGCTGATGCAGCCGCAGCCTCCACGCCGTTCCACGCACGCGACCAACAGCCCGCTGAACCGGCTCGTCTACGACCGCTGGGGCGAGTTCGGGCGGCCGGTCCTGCTGCTGCACGGGCTGCTCTTCGATCGGACGATGTGGTGGCCGGTCGCGGCCGAGCTGGCCGGCGACTGCACGGTGATCGCGCCCGACCTGCCCGGCCACGGTCAGTGCCCGCCGCGCACGGACTACAGCCTGGAGCAGGTGGCCGCCGACCTGGCCCGTCTCGTGCAGGACCTGCAGTTGCACCGGGCGCCGATCGTCGTCGGCCACGGCACCGCGGCCTGGCTGGCGGTGGCGTTCGCCGACGGGTACGCCACGCACTGCCTGCTCACCCTGGACGAGCCGGCCGGCGAGCTGCCGGACACGGTCGACGACGTCGTGGCGGCGGCCGGGCTGGCGGCGGTGCCCGAGGCGTACCGTCAGTTCGCTGAGCCCCGGCGGGATCCGGCGCTGCTGAAGGCGTACGCGGGCTGGAAAGCGCAACCGCCCACCCGCCGCCTCGCCGTCGCCGGAGCCGGCCCCTCGGACCCGGCGGCGGAACGCGCTTTCGGCCACCTGACCGATCCGGAAGGCTTCGCCGCCCGGCTGCGCGCCCTGCTCTGAGGGTCGGGCACACTGGGCCGATGGCCCTGATCACCGTTGACTTCTACGCCGAGTCGCTCGACCTAGCCACGTCCATGACCGTCGTGCTGCCGCAGGAGGGGCCGGCGCCGCCGCCCGTGCTCTACCTGCTGCACGGCCTCACCGACGACCACACCGCCTGGACCAGGTACACCTCGATCGAGCGGTACGCCTACGACCACCGGATCGCCGTCGTGATGCCGCAGGTGCACCGCAGCTTCTACGCCGACGAGGCGTACGGGATGAAGTTCTGGACGTTTCTCTCGGACGAGCTGCCGCGCGTGGTCGGCCGGTTCTTCAACGTCTCGCAGAAGCGCGAGGAGACGTTCGTCGCGGGCCTGTCGATGGGCGGCTACGGCGCCTTCAAGTGGGCGCTGCGTCAGCCCGAGCGCTTCGCCGCCGCGGTCAGCCTCTCGGGCGCGCTCGACGTGGCCTGGCTGCAGAAGAACGACGACCGCCCGCACATCCGCGAGGTGATGGATCGCGTCTTCGCCGGCCGCGACGCCGCGGGCACCGACGACGACCTGTTCCAGCTGCTCGAACGGGCCGACCGGTCTGCCCTGCCGCGCCTGATGCTGCGCTGCGGCACCGGGGACCACCTGTTCGAGCAGAACGAGCGGTTCGTGCACGCGTGTGCCCGCGCCGGCATCCCGCTGGACAGCGAGTTCGAGCCGGGCGGGCACGAGTGGTCGTACTGGGACAGGCACATCCCGCGCGCCCTCGACTTCATCGCCAAGGGCTGATCAGCTGTCGTTCTCGCGTCCCTGCTGCTCGGCCAGGAAGCGCTCGAGCTCGGCCCCGAGCTCTTCCGCGGTGGGCAGCGGGCGGTCGCTGTCGGCCAGCAGGTTGCCCTCGCGGCCGCGCAGGAAAGCGTCGTATTGGGCCTCGAGCGAGGTGACCAGGCGGCCGGCCTGCTCGTCGTCGGCGACCTGCTTGTCCACGTCCTCCCGGACGACCTTGGCCGCCTCGCGCAGCTCACCGGTCGGCAGGGCCAGGCCGGTGGTCGACGAGACCGAGTCGAGCAGCAGTTCGCTGGCCGCCGGATAGGTCGTCTGGGCCAGGTAGTGCGGCACGTGCGCGGCGAAGCCCATGGCGTCGTGGCCGCTCTCGCCCAGCCGGAACTCGAGCAGGTTGCCGACGCTGGCGGGCACCTGCACCTTCTGCAGCCAGGGCTCGCGGTCGCCGAGCAGCGACTTGTCGGTGGCGTGGGCGGTGACGCTGACCGGGCGGGTGTGCGGCACAGCCATCGGAATGGCGTTGAGGCCCACCGTCAGGCGGACCCCGAACCGCTTGACCAGGCCCGTGACGGCCGCGATGAAACGCTCCCACTGCAGGTCGGGCTCGGGGCCGGCGAGCAGCAGGAACTCGGTGCCGAGCTGGTCGCGCACGAGGTGCAGGGCGAGGCTGGGCTCCTCGTAGCTGACCCAGTGGTCCTCGTCGAAGATCATCGGAGGGCGGCGGGAGCGGTAGTCGAGCAGCTGGTCGAGGTCGAAGGTCGCGACGACCTCACTGTCGAGGCGCTCGAGCAGGTTTTCGCGCGCGAGCTGGATGGCGCTGCCGGCGTCGACGAAACCGGTGAGGGCCTGGACCAGCACCGGCTCGGAGAGCTCGGGCAGCTCGTCGGCCAGCTCGTAGAGCTCGTTCGGATCGAGCACGTCGAGGCCTCCTGTGTTTTCGGGGGTGACCCTGCGAACAACCGGACCCGGTGATTAATTCCGGGCCATGGACGATCTTGCCAACTGGCTCTCGGCGAGGCGCGAGCGCACCTCGGCGGGCGGCAGCGGGCGGGAGAAGTGGTACCCCTGAGCAAAACGGTAGCCCAGGTCGCAAAGTGTTTCGGCCTGGGCGGCTGTCTCCACCCCCTCGGCGACCGCCTGCAGGTGCAGGCCCCGGGTGATCTGAATCATGGCGGCGGCGATCACGGCCTCCTCCGAGGCGCCGTCGATGCCGGCCACGAACGACTTGTCGACCTTGAGCGAGTCGGCCGGAACGGTCCGCAGCAGGCCGAGCGACGAGTGGCCGGTGCCGAAGTCGTCCAGCGCCACCCGCACCCCGAGCTGCTTGAGGGCGACCAGCGTGTCCAGCGCGACACCGCCGTCGAAGACCGCGGTCTCGGTGACCTCGACGACGAACTGCTCCGGGCGTACGCCGAACTCCTCCAGCGCGTCCCGGACCTCCTGGGCAAAGCCCGGCTCGCGCAGCTGCCGGGCCGAGACGTTGACCCCCAGGCGGCGGGGACCGGCCGCACCGAACTCGGCGTCCCAGGCCGCCAGCTGAGCCAGCGCCGTCCGCAGGATCCAGCTGCCGAGCGGCACGATGAGGCCGGTGCGCTCGGCGATCGGGATGAACGTGTCCGGGCCGATCTTCCCCGCCGGCCAGCGCACCAGCGTCTCCAGCCCGGACCAGGCGCCGTCCGGCAGCGACACGATCGGCTGGTAGACGAGGGTGAACTCGCCGGCGTCGAGTGCCCGGCGCAGGTCGGCGCCGAGCTGCTGGTCGGCCTCGTGGGTGCGTTCCAGGGCGTCGTCGTAGATGGCGAACCGGCCCTTGCCGCGGTCCTTGGCCGCGTACATCGCGACGTCGGCCCGCCGCAACAGCTCGGCTGCGGTGGCGCCGGGCCACGCCTCCGCGACCCCGATGCTGCCGCGCGCCAGCAGCTCGTGACCGCCGGCCCGCAGCGGCCGGCCCATCGCCTCGTTCAGGCGGCCCAGCACGGCGGCCGCCTCGGCCCCGGTCAGGCCGGGCAGCAGCAGCCCGAACTCGTCGCCGCCGAGCCGGGCGGCCAGGTCGCCGTGGCGCAGCTGGGTGCGGAAGCGCTCGGCGATGGCGGCCAGGAAGGCGTCGCCGACCGCGTGCCCCAGCCGGTCGTTGATGGTCTTGAAGTCGTCCAGGTCGACCAGGGCCAGGCAGAGCGGCTCGCCCCGGGCCAGCAGAGCCTGCGCCGACTGCTCGAACAGGGCGCGGTTGGCCAGTCCGGTCAGGCCGTCGTGGGTGGCCCGGTGGGTGAGCTCCTCCTGGTACTGGTTGAGCTGGGCGAGCTGCTGGTCGACGCGGTGCAGCAGCCGTCCGTTCTCGCGCAGCGCGCCGATCTGACGCACGGCGACCAGCGTGGTCAGCACGGTGGCGGCCGCCGCCACGACGAGCACGATCCCGCCGGAGTCGCCGCTGACCCACAGCAGCAGGGCGTCGGTGGCGGCCACCGCTGCGTACGGCACCACGCTGAACAGCCGGCGCCCGACCGGCCGGGGCGGCTGGCCGGCGGCCCGGCGCTGCCGGTCGGCGGCGAGCGCGACGCACAGCATCGTGGCCGGGCTGAAGATCTGCGAGACGCTGAGGCCGGGCGGCATGTGCACGACCAGCGGAAGCAGGCCACCACCGACGGTGCCGAGGATGGCGGCCGCGGCGAACCAGCGCAGCGTGCCGTGCTCGAGGCCGCCCATGCCGGTCATCGCGACCTTGACCAGGGCCAGGGCCACGATCAGGCCCAGGACGGCGAGCATCAGCATCGGCACCGTGGTGCGCCGGCCGTCGCCGCTGCCGATGGCTTGTACCGTGAAGTACCACGCGAAGACGGTCACGGTGACGCCGATGGTGAGCGCGTCGAGCACGAAGCGGGTGGTGGTGCTGCGGTTGCCGCCCAGGGGCAGGCGCAGCAGGGCCCAGATGACGAGCACGACGCCGGCCGTATAGCAGATCGACGTGGGCAGATCGTGCTGCTGCTGGCTGACCCGTTCCGGGTGAACCATGGACTGCCGGGCGTCGCCGATCGTGCCCAGGGCGATCAGCGCCGCGCACATAGAGATCGACCGCCATAGCCGTACGGCGACCCGGTCGAGCCCCGGCGTCCCGGCGGTCTGCCAGCATGCGACGGTCGTCACACCCATCAGAACGATGCCCGGCAGCCAGCCCCAGGCCGGGTTGAACCGGGGATGCGTGGCGTTGACCGCGTAGAGCACTATGGCTGTGACCTGCATGAGCGCTGCGGTGGCCAAGAGCGGGGTAAGGCGTAGGCGGGCCACAGGGCGGTCGTTCGTCACGCTCCGGAATATCGGCCGGACAGGTCTCTGGTTGAACACAACGATCACGAAGGCTCGCGTGCACGTGCATGTGCACGGCACAATGGCAAAGGAACGTTCCCTACCCCCTCGGAGCGATCTGGTGACCGAAGCCTCGAATCTGCCCACTGAGCTCACCGAAACCGACGCGCCTCCCGGCAATCTGTGGTCGCGGATGAAGGCCGACCCGCAGTACGCGCCGGAACACCTCGCCCTCGAAGCGGTCCGCCGCCTGGGCCCCGAGGCAGCCGCCTGGGCCGAGCACATGCGGGCCGAAAATCCGGAACGCACCCCCGACCAACTGGCCGACCTGGCCGTCAAGCGGTTCACCACGCTCGCCCGCATCTCGGGCGCCGTCTCCGGGGTCACCGGCCTGCCCGGCGCGGTTCTCGATGTCGGCGTCCTGGCCTGGAATCAGGCGCGCATGGTGCTGCACGTCGCCGCCGCCTACGGCCACGACCCGACCGCGCCCGAGCGGGCCACCGACCTGCTGGTGCTCCAGCGCGTGCACAAGGTGGCCCAGTCGGCCCGCCTGGCGCTGGGCGTCGCCGCCGGTCGCGAGCGTGCCGTCAAGCTGTTCGCCGGGGCGGCCTCGCGCCCGTTGTCCGGCGTGATGCTGCGGCTCGGCATGAAGCTGGCCCAGATGGCGGGCGTCCGCGCGGCCCGGCGCATGTTCGCCAAGATGATCCCGGGCGCGTCGATCGTCCTGGGCACCTGGGTCAACTCGGCCGCCACCAAGGATCTCGCCAACCGCGCCCGCGACGTCTACCGCCACGCCCGCCAGCCCGCCACGACAACTGGGACGAATACGACCGCGTGATGCGGGAGCAGCGCCGCACCGCGGTCCTGATCACCCCCGCACGCGTCTACGGCTAAGCGAATCGCCGCTCCGGACGATCGGTTTCCTCGAACGGATCCGATCCTCAAGGGGGCTGCGTGCGTCGTTGGCTGGGAGTTCTCGTCTTCGCACCGCTCGTGCTGGCCGGTTGTGGCAGCGGCGACGAGGCGAGCACGGCCGAGGGCGAGGGCGGCGGCAAGTCGTGGGTCGTGGTGACCACCGGCAGTGCCACCCCGTCGCCCGTGCCGAGCCGGGCCACCGGCACCCGCAGCCCGTTCCCCAGCGGCTTCCTGCCCCTGCCCACCACCACCGCCAAGCCCAAGGCCACCGGCACCTCCACCTGCCCGCCGGTCAAGGGCAACGTGATCAACGGCGCCGACGCCACCGCGGGAGCCACCAGCGGCACCGTGACCTGGTACGACCCGGCCACGTCGGACATCGTCGAATACCGGATCACCGCCATCAGCCAGGACGCCATGCTCGGGCCCCAGCGCGACGTCGGCTGGACGGTCGTCACGCCCGGGGCGACCTGTGGCTACAGGACAGCCACGGTGACCGGCCTCGACCGCGACACCCGCTACGTCTTCTCGGTCGACATGGTCACCAGCCGCAGAGCCCAGGGCAACGACGGCACGGTCGCGGCGACGGTCGCCCGTTCCCGGGTCGTCAAGACGTCGTGAGCGTTCCATTCTGAGCGCCTGACCGGCCGTCGGATCGTCAGGTCGTCGTGAGACCGGCCCGTGGCGTCCAGCCCTGAACGCGGGCGCGCCCGATGTCCAGCACCAGGCCGTCGGTCACCTGGTCGACGGCGTACGGCGTGAGGGCCCGCACCAGCCCGGCCGAGGCGACCGCCCGCGCGAGCCGCACGGGCACGTGCCGCACCGGCACCCCCAGCACAGCCGCCACCGCCGCGTCCCGAGAGTAGGCCGCCGCGTCAGCGATGTTGTATGCGCCGGTCGGCCACCGCCACGCGGCCAGGCAAGCCGACGCGAGGTTGTCGACGGACGTCAGGCTCAACGGCACATCCGGCCCCGGCAACCAGGCCCGGCCCCCGCGCACGACCCGCCTCAGCCGGGGGAGCAGGTGCGGGTCGCCGTCCCCGTAGACCGCGCGCGGCCGCAGCACAACCGCTCCCGCGGCCAGGGCCAGCCGCTCGCCTGCGGCCTTTGTCCGCCCGTACGCCGTCCGCTGCCGGTCGGCCGGGTGGTCCTCCCGCACCGGCGCCGGATAGGGGCCCGGGCGATAGATGCTGGCGCTGCTCACCCAGACCACCGGGGTGGTGCCGGCCGCCTCGAGAAGCCGTCGCGTCCCGTCGACGTTGACGGCAGCGAACTCCCGCTCGGCCCCGGAGTCACCGACCGCGGCCGCCAAGTGGAGAACGGCGTCGGCCCCGGCCAGATCGGGCGTCGTAGCCGTGGCGTCCCAGTAGACGTGCTTGCCGACCGGCCCCGGCTTCCGCCCCAGGCAGACCACGTCAGCGCCGGCCCCGGCCGCGAGCCGCGCCACCACTCCACCGCAGAAGCCGCTGGCTCCGGTAACCGCGACTCTCACGCTGTGCCTTTCATCGCGCCGGCGCCGACGTCGGGGCGTTCACCTGTGCCGCGTTGTTGTTCGGGGTGCTGCTCACGTTGTGGTCGTTGTTGTTCGGGGTGCTGCACACGTTGTGGTCGTTGTTGTTCGGGGTGCTGCACACGTTGTGGTCGTTGTTGTTCGGGGTGCTGCTCACGTTGTGGTCGTTGTTGTTCGCGGTGCTGCTCACGTTGTGCCCCGGACGATCAGCGAGCGCCAGCCCGGCAGCGCGGCCCGGCGGTCGGCGCGCGCCCGAACGACCACCGGCCGGTAGGGCGCCAGCGCGGCCAGCAGGTCGGCAAGTTGGGCGCGGGCCAGTCCGGCTCCCGGGCAGGCGTGCGGCCCGACGCCGAAGACCAGCTGAGCCGTACGGGCCGGCGCCGGATCGTCCACGCTGGGATCCCGCCGGTGGGCGTCGGCCGCGTGCCGCGCGATCAGCAGCAGCCGATCGCCCGGCTTCACCGGACACCCGCCCACCTCCGCGTCCGCCGCCACCACCCGCGGCAGCAGGGGAGTCGGCGCAACGACCCGGAACAGTTCGTCCACGAGCACAGGGCTCTCCGCGTGCTCCCACAGCCGGTCGTCGCAGACCCAGGCCGCCGCCCGGGGCAGCGCCGCCACCGTGGTGTTGATCGCCGCCACCGCGAGCATCGCGTTCAACCCCGCGTCAGCGGGCCGCCCGGCCGAATCCCGCGCGCAACCGACAGCAGCCTCCACCGAGCCCGCGTTCGAGCCCGCGTCCGAGCCCGCGTCCGAGCCCGAGCCCGAGCCCGCGTCCGAGTTCGTGGCCGCGTCCGAGTTCAGGGCCGCGCCCGACTCTGAGTCGGCGCCCGAGCCGTGCGGGGCGACGAGGTCGAGCAGCTGGTCGGCCGTGCGGGACGCCGAGCTCTGGGCCCGCCGCCCACCCAGCCCCGACAGATGCGCTCGGGCAGCCGCGGCCGCCGAAGACCGGGCCACGTCCGCGAGCCGCACCGGATCGACGTCGAGCTCGAGCAGCGCCGCCGCCGTCGCCCCCGCGATCTCGGCTGTCAGCGGCACGAGGTCGACAGTGCCCCCGGCCCCGAGCACCGGAAGCCGGTCGTCGAGCAGCTTCGCCCAGACCGGCCGCAGCCTCGCTATACCCGCGGCCCCCAGCAGCGCCGCAGTCTCCCGCCGGGCATCGCGATGCTCGTCCCCCTGCTGGTCGAACAGTGCCCCGGCACCACCGAGTTCCCCCGCCGCGCCCCCGGTCGTGCCCGCCGCCGTTCGGTCGAGGGGCACCCGGGTCAAAGCCGCCCGGAACGCCTCACGCTCGTGCACCAGCACCGTGCCGCCCAGCCGCAGTGCCGGCCACCGCCGAGTGGCCTCCAGCAGCGCGAACAACACCGGATGGCTCCGCAGATAGACCCGCCGATCACGCCCCCGGGCCGAGCCGCCGCTCACTCGCCCGCCTCACGACGATCTTGCAGTTCCTCGGAAGCAGCCGCCGCCTCCCCCGCCCACCCTGGGTAGCGGACAGTACGCGATTTCTCCTCGGACGCGGGCTTGCCTGTGGATGAGCGTCGTTGCCGCGGCACCCCCGGAACGTCACCTGTGGATAACTTCCCGCCGCCGGGATGCCGCCCGGGCACAATGGCCCCGCGAGAGAGAACGGCCAGAGCGGCGACCGTGGCGGCCCGGTCGGGCTTGCGGGACCGGCCGGCCAACGGGATCGGCCCGAAGACCACCGCATCGGGCCGGGCCGAGCCCATCCGGGCCAGCGGCTCGCGCAGGGCCTCGCGCACGTCGCGCTCGGCCGCGCCGGCGGCGGCCTGCACGACCGCCACCACGCGCTCGTCGCCGTCCTCGGCGGGCACGCCGACCAGCAGGGCGAGCTCGACCCCGGGCACGTGCAGCGCCGGCTCGTACAGGCCGGGATAGATGTTTTCGGCGCCGCGCAGAATCATGTCCTTCGCGCGGCCGGCCAGTGTCACCGTGCGGCCCTCGACCCGGCCGATGTCGCCGGTGGCCACCCACGAGAACGGCTCCTCGCCCAGGTAGCGGTCGGCGGCGGTCGGCCCGGCCAGCAGCACTTCACCCGAGGGGGACACCCGGGCCTCGACGCCGGGTAGCAACGAGCCGACCAGATCGCCGTCGCCGTCGTAGGCGCTCTTGGCGGCCGACTCCACGGCCGCGGCGGGGAAGACCTCGGTCAGCGCGTAGACCCCCCACGCCTCTTGCGCCCCGGCCCGGCGCACCGCGGCCAGCAGCGAGGCGCTGACCGGGGCCGACCCGCTGTAGACGCGACCGCTGAACCGGCATCCGTCGGCCAGCGCCGCGCGCAACTGCGGCGGGGTCAGATAGACGGCCTGCGGCTGCAGGGAGCGCAGTTGCCGTCGCAGCCCGCGGCGGGCCGGCAGGGCCACCGGCGCCCCACTGGCCAGCGACGGCAGCAGCACGAAGAACGTTCCGCCCAGCACCGGCGAGCCGGGCTGGGGACGCACCAGGTCACGCACCGCGGTCATCCCGGCCGAGATCGAGGCCCGGGTGTGCACGACGGCGCGCGGCCGGCTGGTCGTGCCCGAGGTGAACACGACCACGGCGTCGCCGTCCCCGGCGTACGCGGAAGGAAGCCGACCTCGGCGGGGCGGCAGGGCCGGGTGTGCACCGGGGAGCCGGCGCCCGATGGTGCGGACCGGCGCGATAGCGCTCAGGTCGGGCAGGGCGAGGTGCGCGCGCCGGGCCAGCGGCGCCGCCCACCCGGCCACCGCCTGCGCCGCCGCGTCGGCCAGCACCAGGCGGGGCGACGCCAGCGCCAGCCGGGCCAGCACCACCTCGGGCCCGGCCGTCGGGTCGACCACGGCGATGCGCAAACCCAGGTGGTACGCCGCGAGCAGCGTCGCCAGCGAGCGCGCCCCCGGGCGTACGGCCAGAGCGACCGTCTCGCCGGCGACCAGTCCCTCGGCCGCGAGCGCCACCGCGTAGCCGCGGACCAGTCGGGCCAGGTCGCCGCGGCTGGTGCCGGGCAGGGCCGGGCGGTTGTCGTCCTCGTGCAGGCTCGCGATCAGTTCGGCGAGCATCAGCGAGGATCCGCCGTGCGCGCGCCGCTGCCCTTGTCGAGGTACCACTTCGCGGTGCCGACCACGCCGTACGCCCGGATCCGCCGGGTGGAGTTGGCCACCACCATGTGCCGGCTGTGCACGATCGCCGCAGTGGTGCGGCGTACCCGGTTGAGAAAGGCGCGGTCGGTGGGGGAGGGCCGCCGCGGCATGCCGCCGCACGCCTCGTACAGCGCCGCGGTGATCGCCATGTTGTTGCCGGCGTGCATGCGGTACGGCGCCTTGAACTCGGCGCCGCGGTGGGCCGGGCGCACCCGCCCGAAGGTCGCGGCCAGCGTCACCAGCAGGCTGAAGAACGCCCGCCCGAGGGGCCCGTGCTCGTCGCTGCGGGCGGTGATGCGCCCGCACGCCAGGCCCCCGCTCCGCACGAGAGCGACGCGGGCCGCCGCGACCCAGCCGGGGGCGGGCAGGCAGTCGGCGTCCGTGCGGGCGAGGTGTTCGGCCCCGGCCGCGATCGCGTGCCGGAAACCCGTGTCGACCGCGCAGCCCACACCCTTCTCGGGCTCGACGATCACGTGGACCGGGAAGGGGGCGCGGAATCGCCGGGCCACTTCGCCGGTGGCGTCGGTCGAGTTGTTGTCGACCACCAGCAGCGTGAAGTCGGTGTCGGTCTGCGCGGCCAGCGCCTCGAGGGTGGCGCCGAGGCGGGCGGCCTCGTTGTAGGCGGGCACGATCACCCAGAGCGGGGCGGTCACGAGACCTGCCACACCATCGTCATGAGGCTGACGCCACCGCCGAGCCCGACCATCAGCACCCGGTCGCCGGCGTTGAGTCCCGGGCGTACGCGGCCCAGCTGCACCCCGATCGAGGCCGACGCCATGTTGCCGAGCTCGTCCACCGTCACCTCGAGCTTGTCGCGCGGCACCCCGGTGACCGCGACGAACCTTTCCAGGTAGGGGAGCGTCACCTGATGCACGAGCACCTTGGCATAGTCGTCCCACCCGAGGCCGGTACGAACCGAGACCCGCTCGATGAGGCCGGCGCCGATCCGTTCGAAGACGTCGCGCAGCCGGCGGCCGTCCCCGCTGAAATAGGTGTGCTCCTCGCTGCGCGGGTGCCGTGAGCCGCCGCCGAAGATGCCGCCCACCGCCCAGTGCTCGGAATGCGTCTCGGTGTCCACGTCGAGGATGCCGCCGCCGGTGACCGGTTCGACCAGCACGGCCGCGCCCGCGTCGCCGAACGTGTAGCCCGCGAACGCCGTCCGGGCCTCGGCCAGCCCGCGCAGTCGCGGCCGCATGGCCCGCGTCGGCGTCTCGCCGGTCACCACCAGCGCCTTGCCGGCCCGCCCGGCCAGGATCATCGAGCGGGCCAGGTCGATGCCGTTGAGGAAGCTGTTGCAGGCGTTCGTCACGTCCAGCGCGTGCCCCCGGCTGCCCAGCGCGGCCTGTACGACGTGCGCGGTGGCCGGCTCGGTCATGTCCCGCGTCGCGCTGGCGAACAGCAGCAGGTCGACGTCGAGGGGGTCGGTGCCGGTGTCGGCCAGCACCTTGGTCGCGGCGTCGATGGCCAGATCAGAGGCGTACTCGTCGTCGGCCGCGACCTGCCGCTGCCGGATGCCCGTCGTACGCCGGAACAGCCCGGCCGGCACCGGCAGGCCACCCGCCACCCGCTGCTGCAGGTCGTCGGTCAGCTCGGTCCGGGCCGGCAGGGCGTACGCGACCCCGGTTATGCCCGCGTTCACGCTGCTCAGGAACGGCTCGATCCCGCGGGCTCGCGCACGAGGGTCTGGTCTTCGTAGCAGTACTGCCAGCCGTCACCCTCCTGGAGCGAGCGGATCAGCGGGTGCCGGCTGTCCTCGTAGTGGGCCGTGGCGTGCTTGTTCTTCGAGTCGTCGCAGCAGGCGACCTGGCCGCACGTCAGGCACATGCGCAGCTGCACCCAGGTGTCGCCGATCTCGACGCATTCCTGGCATTCGTCCTCGTCGGTCTCGGTGATGTTGATCCGGTCGAGGTGGGTGCAGGCGGTGCTGATCGTCTCTTCCCGCACATACCGCCAGCGGTCATGCAGCAGCCGGTCGGGGATGATCCGGGCCAGGTATTTCGAGTTGGCGGCCAGGATCGGCGCCAGCACGGCCAGGATCAGCACGTAGAGCGCGATGAACGGGCCGATCCGTTCGTCGAGCCCGGCCCCGATGGCCAGGGTGGCCAGGATCAGCGAGAACTCGCCGCGGCCGAGCACGGTCAGGCCCACGTTGGCCGCGCCGCGCTGGTTGAGCCCGAACAGCCGGGCCGTGATCAGACCAGCGGTGACGTTGGTGACGACCGTCATGCCGACGGCGATGAGCACCGGCACGGCGACCGAGCCGATCTCGCCGACGTCGATGCTGGTGCCGAACGCGATGAAGAAGATCGCGGCGAACACGTCGCGCAGCGGCACGGCGATGCGTTCCGCCCGTTCGCGGATCGACGTGCGGGCCACCACCAGACCGATCATCAGCGCGCCGATCGCGTCCGAGACGCCGATCTCGGCCGAGATGCCGGCCACCAGCACGACGAGGCCGATCATGATGATCGCGACCAGCTCGTCCTCGCGGCTGTCGAGCACCTTGCCGATCCACTTGGCGCCCCAGCGGGCCACGCCGAACAGCACGGCCAGGTAGCCGAAGCTGATGCCGATGCGCAGCAGCAGCTCGCCGGCCGAGCTCGCGCCGGACAGGATCGGGCTCAGCAGGGCCAGGTAGAGGGCCAGAAACAGGTCTTCGATGACGATGATGCCGAGGATGACCGGGGTCTCGGCGTTGGCCAGCCGGCGCATCTCGATCAGCAGTTTGGTGGCGATGGCGGACGACGAGATGCCGACCGCGCCCGCGATCACGAACGCTTCCTTGGCGCCCCAGCCGAGCGCGAAGCCGAGCCCGAGCCCGGCGCTGATGTTGATGCCGATGTAGGCGCCGGCCGCGATGTAGAGCCGCTTGCCGCTGCCCAGCACCTGTTCGACCGGGAACTCCAGGCCGAGGTGGAACAGCAGCACGACCAGGCCGAACAGGGCCAGGATGTCGAGGTCTTCCGGGTGCTCGAAGGCGACCGGACCGCCCGTGCTGGGCCCGAGCAGGATGCCGGCCAGCATGAAGAACGGCACGGTGGGCAGGCCCATCCGCCGCCCGAAACGGGCGAGCAGGCCGGCCACCAGGATCAGCGCGCCCAGCCCGATGAGATTTGCGTGCACGCGGTCAGTCCGAGAAGAACGTGCCGGCGAGCACGGCGCCGACCTTGCGGGCCTGCTCCTCGGTCAGCTCGAGCACCGCGGCCGGGTCGTCGCCGACCGCGGTGAACACGTAGAGGTGCCGCTTGCCGTCCCGGGACACCACGATCGACACGCGCTCGCCGCTGCTGGAGTGAAGATCAACGTCGTAGCGGGTGCCGAGACCCGGAAGCTCCTGGATGCGCACGCCTTTGCCCATGTCCGCAGATCCTAGGGGCAGCCCCGGGGCACTGACCAGGCACTCGGATCATCGTCACGTCGCCGCCGGTCCCCTTCCGCGGGGTATCCGGTCCTCGCCGCGAAGGTTGTCGGAGCCATCCGCGAGAATGGCCCTCGACGGTTACTTCGGCGGCCGGCCGGGCAAATGGGCTTCCGTCGTGGTGACTCGAGCTGTGCGCGGCACAGCACCGACGGTCGAGGGGTGGGAGCACGACATGCAGGTTTGGCCTGGTCACCGGTACCCGCTGGGCGCCACGTACGACGGCACGGGCACGAACTTCGCGATCTTCTCCGAGGGGGCCGAGGCGGTCGAACTGTGCCTGTTCGACCCCTCCGGCAACGAGCGCAAGGTCCAGCTGCACGAGCAGGACGCGTTCGTCTGGCACGCCTACCTCCCGGGGGTCGAGCCGGGGCAGCGTTACGGCTACCGCATGTACGGGCCGTACGACCCGTCCCGCGGGCTGCGCTACAACCCGCATAAGCTGCTGCTCGACCCGTACGCGCGGGCCGTCGACGCCGACATCGACTGGCACCCGTCGCTCTACGCGTACGACATGGAGAGCCCCGACCAGATGTCGGATCTCGACTCGGCCCCCTACATGGCCAAGGGGGTGGTGGTGAACCCCTACTTCGACTGGGGCAACGACCGCCGGCCCGACATCCCCTACCACCACTCGGTGATCTACGAGACCCACGTCAAGGGCCTGACCGAGCGGCACCCCGAGGTCCCGAAGGACATGCGCGGCTCGTACTCGGCGATCGGCCACCCGGCGATCATCGAGCACCTCAAGAGCCTCGGCGTGACCGCGGTCGAGCTGATGCCGGTGCACCAGTTCGTGCACGACAACCGCCTGCACGACCTGGGCCTGCGCAACTACTGGGGCTACAACACGCTGGGCTTCTTCGCGCCCTACCACGGCTATTCGTCGACGGGCACGCTCGGCCAGCAGACCCAGGAGTTCCGGGGCATGGTCAAGGCCCTGCACAAGGCGGGCATGGAGGTGATTCTCGACGTCGTCTACAACCACACCGCCGAGGGCAACCACCTGGGCCCGACCATGAGCCTCAAGGGCATCGACAACCGCACCTATTACCGTCTGGTGGACGATCAGCCCCAGTTCTACATGGATTACACCGGCACGGGTAACAGCCTCAACGTGCGCAGCCCGCAGAGCCTCCAGCTGATCATGGATTCGCTGCGCTACTGGGTCACCGAGATGCACGTCGACGGCTTCCGGTTCGACCTCGCCTCGACGCTGGCCCGCGAGTTCTACGACGTCGACCGGCTCTCCACGTTCTTCGAGGTCGTCCAGCAGGACCCGGTGGTCGGCCAGGTCAAGCTGATCGCCGAGCCGTGGGACGTCGGGCCCGGCGGCTACCAGGTGGGCAACTTCCCGCCCAACTGGACCGAATGGAACGGCAAATACCGCGACACCGTACGGGACTTCTGGCGCGGCGAGCCGGCCACGCTCGCGGAGTTCGCCTCCCGGATCACCGGCTCGGCCGACCTCTACCAGGACGACGGCCGGAAGCCCTTCCACTCGATCAACTTCGTGACCGCGCACGACGGCTTCACGCTCAACGACCTGGTCTCGTACAACGACAAGCACAACGACGCCAACGGGGAAGAGAACCGGGACGGCGAGAGCCACAACCGGTCGTGGAACTGCGGCATCGAGGGACCGACCGACGACGCGAAGGTGCTCGAGCTGCGGGCCAAGCAGCGGCGCAACTTCCTGGCCACGCTGATGCTGTCGCAGGGCGTGCCGATGATCTCGCACGGCGACGAGCTGGGCCGCACCCAGCAGGGGAACAACAACGCCTACTGCCAGGACAACGAGCTCGCCTGGATCGACTGGAGCGGCGCCGACGAGCAGCTGCTCGAGTTCACCCGCCGGCTCACCGCGTTCCGCCACCGTCACCAGGTGTTCCAGCGGCGGCGCTTCTTCACCGGTCTGCCGGTGACCGCCCGCGGTGGCGGCGACCCCCTGCCCGACCTGGAATGGTTCACCCCCGACGGCCGCCAGATGGCCGGCGACGACTGGGGCAACGACTTCGGCCGGGCGGTCGCGCTGTTCGTCAACGGCGAGGGCATCCGCGAGCGCGGCCAGTACGGCCAGCGGCACGTCGACAGCTCGTTCCTGCTGTTCTTCAACGCGCACGACGCGCCCATCGAATTCGCCACTCCGCCCGCGGAATACGGCGAGAAGTGGGAAAAGGTCATCGAGACCGCCGAGCCGTCCCCGGATCGCCCGTCGGTCGTCGAGGCCGGTCACAAGCTCTGGGTACCGGACAGGTCACTCATCGTGTTGGACAGGACGGTTTGATGCCCCCTACTGGAACGTATCGAGTCCAGGTCCGCCCCGAGTTCCCGTTGAAGACGACCGCCGAGCTGGCCGACTACCTGGCCGACCTGGGCGTGAGTCACCTCTACACGGCGCCGCTGCTCACCGCGACTCCCGGCTCCGAACACGGCTACGACGTGGTCGACCACTCCCAGGTCAGTCCCGCGCTCGGCGGCGCCGAGGGCCTGCGCGAGCTGTCCGCCGCGCTCACCAACGCCGGTCTGGGGCTCGTGGTCGACATCGTTCCCAACCACGCCGGTGTCGCGGTGCCGTCCGCCAACCCGACCTGGTGGGACGTGCTGCGCCGGGGCCGGGAGTCGGAGTTCGCCGACTTCTACGACATCGACTGGTCGCGCGGCCGGCTGCTGATCCCGACGCTGGCCGATTCGCCCGAGGCGCTCGACGACCTGCGCGTCGAGGACGGCGAGCTGCGCTACTTCGACAAGCGCTTCCCGATCGCCGACGGCACGGGCGAGGGCGCCCCGCGCGAGGTGCACGACCGGCAGCACTACGAGCTGGTCAACTGGACCCGCGGCGACAGCGAGCTCAACTACCGCCGCTTCTTCGCCATCGTCGACCTGGCCGGCCTGCGCGTCGAGGACCCCAAGGTCTTCGACGCCACCCACGCCGAGATCCTGCGCTGGGTCGACGAGGGCCTCGTGCAGGGCATCCGCATCGACCACCCCGACGGGCTGCGCGACCCCGGCGCCTACTTCGAACGCCTGCACCGCGCCGCACCCGGCACCTGGCTGGTGGTCGAGAAGATCCTCGAACCGGGTGAGGAGATGCCGGACTGGCCGGTCGCCGGCACCACCGGCTACGACGCGCTGGCCGAGGTCGGCGGCGTCTTCGTCGACACCGGCACCGAGGCCTTCTTCGACACCCTGCAGCACCACCTGACCGGCGGCGACACCTCCTGGCAAGACCTCGTGCACCAGACCAAGCTGCACGCCGCGACCACCCTGCTGGCCGCCGAGCTGGCCCGCATGGCCCGGCTCGCGCCCGAGATCGAGGGCGCCCCGCGCGTCCTGGCCGAACTCGCCGCGTGCTTCCCGGTCTACCGCTCCTACCTGCCCTTCGGCTCGCGCCACCTGGCCCAGGCCCGGGCCGAGGCCGGCCGTCGGCGCCCCCCGCTGATTCCGGTGCTCGACCAGCTCACGGCCCGGCTGCGCAACCCCGACGACGAACTGGCGGCACGGTTCCAGCAGTTCACCGGCGCCGTGATGGCCAAGGGTGTGGAGGACACCGCCTTCTACCGCTGGACCAGGTTCACCGCGCGCAACGAGGTGGGCAACGACCCGGCCGACTTCGGCGTCGCCCCCGACGCGTTCCACGACGCCAACGACGAGCGCCGCCGCCGCTGGCCGGACGCGATGACGACCCTCTCCACCCACGACACCAAGCGCAGCGAGGACGTGCGGGCGCGGCTCGCCGTCCTCTCCGAGGTGCCCGGCGACTGGACCGAGGTGGTGCGCCGCTGGGTCCGTACGGCTCCGCTGTCCGACCCGGCGCTGGGCCACCTGGTGTGGCAGGCCGCGGTGGGCGCCTGGCCGATCTCGCGCGAGCGGCTTCAGGCGTACGCGTTGAAAGCGGCCAAGGAGGCCGCCAACGTCACCAGCTGGACCAAGCCGGACGAGCAGTTCGAGACGGCCCTGCGCGCGATGGTCGACCGCATCTACGACGACCCGGCCCTCACCAGCGAGGTGTCGGGCTTCGCGGCGTCGATCACGCCGCCCGGCTGGTCCAACTCGCTCGGCCAGAAGCTGGTGCAGCTGACCGTGCCCGGCATCCCCGACGTCTATCAGGGCACCGAGTTGTGGGACTTCTCGCTGGTCGACCCGGACAATCGCCGCCCGGTCGACTTCGCCGCCCGCCGCGAGCTGCTGGCCCGCATCGACGACGGCTGGGTGCCCCCGGTCGACGAGACCGGCGCGGCCAAACTGCTCGTCACCAGCCGCGCCCTGCGGCTGCGCCGGCAGCGCCCCGAACTGTTCGGCGGCTACCGCCCCGTCTTCGCCGAGGGCCGATGCGGCGACCATGTGCTGGCCTTCGACCGCGGCGGCGCCGTCACCATCGCGACGCGGCTGCCGGTGGGATTGTCACGCCACGGCGGCTGGGGCGACACCGCGGTGTCACTCGACGGACACAGCTGGACGGAAGTGTTCACCAATACCAGCTATGGCGGGAACCGCCTCCCGGTGGCCGAGATCCTGCGTACCTACCCCGTCGCACTCCTGGTGAAAGAGAAATGACGTCCTTCGAGGTGTGGGCTCCGGAGAAGACCGTACGGCTGTCTCTTCAGGGCGAGGAGCATGAGATGGAACGCGGCGCTGACGGGTGGTGGCGGCTCGACGTGCCGTCGGCCGGCCCCGGCGCCGACTACGCGTACGTGCTGGACGGCGAGCAGCGCCCCGACCCGCGCTCACCCTGGCAGCCCCAGGGCGTGCACGGCCCCAGCCGCGTCTACGACCACGCTGCCTTCCCGTGGAGCGACCAGAGCTGGACGGGCCGGCAGCTGCCCGGCTCGGTGCTGTACGAGATGCACGTCGGCACGTTCACGGCCGAGGGCACCTTCGACGCGGCCGTCGACCGGCTCGACCACCTGGTCGAGCTCGGCGTCGACCTGGTCGAACTGCTGCCGGTCAACTCGTTCAACGGCGAGTACAACTGGGGTTACGACGGCGTGGCCTGGTTCGCGCCCCACGAGGCGTACGGCGGCCCCGACGGCCTGAAGCGCTTCGTCGACGCCGCGCACGGCAAGGGCCTGGGCGTGGTGCTCGACGTCGTCTACAACCACTTCGGCCCCAGCGGCGCCTACGCCCCCATGTTCGCCCCCTACCTGAGCGCGGCCGGCGCCAACCCGTGGGGTTCCTCGGTCAACCTCGACGGCCCGGGCTCGGAACAGGTCCGCCGCTACATCATCGACAACGTCCTGATGTGGCTGCGCGACTACCACGTCGACGGCCTGCGGCTCGACGCCGTCCACGCCTTGGCCGACCACTCCGCCGTCCACTTGCTCGAACAGATGGCGGTCGAGGTCGAGTCGCTGTCGGCCCACGTCAACCGCCCCCTGTCCCTGATCGCCGAGTCCGACCTGAACGATCCCCGGCTGATCACCCCCCGCGAGGCCGGCGGCTACGGGCTCGACGCCCAGTGGGACGACGACATCCACCACGCCCTGCACGCCACCCTGACAGGCGAACGACAGGGCTACTACGGCGACTTCGGCAGCCTGGAATGCCTGGAAACGGTGCTCACCAGCGCCTACTTCCACGCCAACACCTGGTCGAGCTTCCGCGGCCGTCGGCACGGCCGCCCGATCGACCGCACCCGGACGCCCGGCCACCGCTTCGTGGCGTTCCTGCAGGACCACGACCAGATCGGCAACCGGGCGACCGGCGACCGCATCTCGGCCACGCTGTCCCCGGGCCTGCTCAAGGTCGGGGCGACGCTGCTGCTGACGTCCCCCTTCACGCCGATGCTGTTCATGGGCGAGGAATGGGCGGCCAGCAGCCCGTGGCAGTTCTTCACCAGCCACCCCGAGCCCGAACTGGCGGCGGCGGTGCAGAACGGAAGAAGGCGGGAGTTCGCGGAGCACGGCTGGGCCGAGGCCGAAGTGCCCGACCCGCAGGATCCGGAGACCTTTCTCCGGTCCAAACTGGACTGGGACGAGAGGTCCAAGCCGGAGCACGCGGAGATTCTGGATCTCTACAAGCGCCTGATCGCTCTGCGCCGCAGCCGGCCGGAACTGACGGATCCGTGGCTCGACAAGGTGGAGGTGTGGCAGGGCGACCAGCATCTGGTCATGCGTCGTGGGCAGATCGCGGTGGCAGTGAATCTGGCCGGGGTTGCGCAGACCGTCTCCCTGCGTGACGTCCCTTCGAAGGTTCTGCTCGCCACGTCGGCCGAAGGTGTCGTGTTGCAGCGTGATCGGGTTGAGTTGCCGGGCGAGAGCGCGGTGATCGTGGCTTACCGCTGAAGTCATGACGCAGCGCCGGACGGTGTTCGCAGGTAGGGTGAGTTTCAGGTGCGCCGGGAAGTCTGGTCGGCAACGTCTGACCCGACCGCGAAAGTAGGAGACTTATGACGGCCGCCCCTCCGAAGGGCTCTCCCTTGTTCGGCCGTGGCTCGTGGCTCGAGGCTCGCCGCATCGGCGACATCCTCCGCAAAGAGACCATCGGCGGCATCCTGTTGCTGGCCGGTGCGGTTGTTGCCTTGATCTGGGCGAACTCGCCGTGGTCGGACGCGTACGAGACGGTCCGCGCGTTCACGTTCGGGCCGAAGTGGCTGCATCTGGACCTCAGCGTGGCTACGTGGGCCGCCGACGGCCTGCTGGCGATCTTCTTCTTCGTCGCGGGGCTGGAGCTCAAGCGCGAGTTCGTGGCCGGCGACCTGCGCGACCCGCGCCGGGCGGCGGTGCCGATCGCTGCGGCGGTCGGCGGCGTGATCTTGCCCGCGGTGATCTACACGGTGATCAACCTGCAGTCGGGCGCGGGCCGGGGCTGGGCCATTCCGACCGCCACCGACATCGCGTTCGCGCTCGCGGTGCTGGCCGTGATCGGCCGCCACCTGCCCAACGCGATGCGAACCTTCCTGCTCACCCTGGCCGTCGTCGACGACCTGCTCGCGATCGTCATCATCGCGATCTTCTACACCACCAGCCTGTCCGTGCTGCCGCTGCTCGGCATGCTCATCCCGCTGGCCCTCTTCACCGTCCTGGTCCAGCGCCGGATCCGCTCGTGGTGGCTGCTGCTGCCGCTGGCCTTCGCCACCTGGACGTTGATGCACGCGTCCGGCATCCATGCCACCGTCGCCGGTGTCCTGCTCGGCTTCGCCGTCCCCGTCATACGCGGCCGCAAAGCCGGCGGGCCCGAGGCGGGTCCCGGCCTGGCCGAGCATTTCGAGCACCGCTTCCGGCCGCTGTCCGCGGGCGTCGCCGTCCCGATCTTCGCGCTGATGTCGGCCGGCGTCACGATCGGCGGGCTGAGCGGGCTGGGCACCGCGCTGACCGACCCGGTCGCCGTCGGCATCATCGCCGGGCTGGTCGTCGGCAAGGCGGTCGGCATCACCGCCGCCACCTGGCTGGTCACCCGGTTCACCCGGGCGAAGATGGACTCGGGGTTCGGCTGGATCGACGTGTTGGGACTGGCCGTGCTGGCCGGCATCGGGTTCACGGTCTCGCTGCTCATCGGGGAACTGGCCTTCGGCGCCGACAGCGAACGCGACGAGCACGTCAAGGTGGCCGTGCTGACCGGCTCCCTGATCGCCGCCCTGCTCGCCGCGGTCATCCTGCGGGTGCGTAACCGCACCTACCGCCGGATCCACGAGGCCGAGAACGTCGACGCGAACCAGGACGACATCCCGGACGTCTATCAGCAGGAGACCACCACCCGCCCCGAATCCGCCTGACGGTCCTCTCTGCCGCGAACCGGTCACCCTCGCAGGTCGCGTCGCTGGTAGCCCAGGGCTCCCGCGGCGATCAGGACGACGGCGAGGCCGGTCATGGTCAGCGTGGCAGCCCAGTCGGCGGTGGTCAGCGGAACCGCTGCCAGATGGGCGAAGGGTGAGATCTCGCGGACCCACCCCGGTGCGCCGATGCTGTCGGCGATCACCAGCAGGAGGAAACCGCCGGTGGCCGGCAACCCTCCGATGACTGAGGCGAACCGGGGAAACCATCCGGCGGCGAGGGCGGCGGCGCCGAGGCAGAGCAGCACGATGGGCAGGGTGTTCCAGGCCCCGGCCAGCGCGGCGGACGGCCGCAGGTCGCCTCCGGTGGCGGTGATGCCGGTCCACGTGGCGGCCCCGGCGACGGTGAGCAACGTGAGAGCGCCGCCGCCGGCCGTGGCGAGTTCGGCGGCGAATAAACGGAGCCGGCTGACCGGCTGGGCAGTCAGGAGCGTGAGCTGCCGGTTGGCCTCGGCCGCCACGAAGGCGGACACGCGAACCGCGACGAAGCCGCCGACCGGCATGGCGAGCAGGGCGAACAGGGTCGCGGTGAACCCTTCGACAACGCCCAGCGAGGCGAATCCGGCGTTGGCCGCCTCACCGGCCAGCGCGGGGTTGTCGGCCAGGAACCCGGTGATCGACACCGCGGTGAAGCCGATGAGCAGGTAGTAGGCGCCGATCCCGAGAGCCCAGCCGAGCAGCGGGCGCAGCGTCCGCCGGGTGGCGAACCCTTCCACCGTGGTGAGCAGACGCAGCCGGGGGCGGCGACCGGAGGAGGCCGCGACCAGACCACCACGTACGTCGCGGTGGCCGGCAACGGCCAGGGCGGCCACACCCAGCAGCGTTCCCGCGGCGAGCAGGATCAACAGCGGCAGGACGCGGTTCTGCGCGTACGGCTCGCTGAGGGCGAGCAGCCCGAACGGGGACAGCCAGCGCAGCCAGCCCCAGTCCGTGAGACCGTCACCGATCATGCGAGCCAGCAGGCCGCCACCCAGCACCGCCACGGCCGCGCCGGTCGCCGTCGCGCGTGCCGGGAACACCTGCGCCGCGATCCCGGCCACGGCTATGAAGAACACACCGGTCAGGCCGATGCCGGCTCCGTGCACGGCGGCACCGGCCGGATCGGTGCCGGCCAGCAACAACACTGCGGACACGGCGCAGCCGGCGGCGACCGCGATCGTCATGGCGGCGGCGAGGTGGCGGGCCACCACCGACCGCAGCACGAGCCGGCCGGACAGCAGGACCTCCCACCGGCCGGCCTCCTCCTCACCCCGCGTGATGCGCGTGGTGGCCAGGACCGACCAGGCGGCCAGCAGGACGGCGACGAAGGTGCCGACCCGCCACACGGTGAATCCGCCGGCCTGATCGAGCGCGACCGGCTCACCGAACAGGGTCCGGATCGCGGGGTTGCCGGCGAGCTTCTCGATGCTTCCCGCCGCGGCCGGATCCGCCATGACACCGGCGTAGGTGCCGGCCACCAGCGCCGGCATGAGAGCGCAGAAGCCCAGCACGATCGGACCGCTCCCGCGTAGCTGGCGGAGCGCCAAGCGGCTGACCGCTTTGCCCGGCGTGGGGAACACGCCGGGTCGGGAGGCGGTGGCCGGCGTCGTCGCGGTAGTCATCGGGGATCCTGCGCACCGTAGTACTCGAGGAAGATCTCCTCGAGGTTCGGCTCGCGGATCGCCAGGGCCGTGACCTCGGCCGCGGCGAGGGCCCGCAACGCCGGCGCGGGCGCACCGATCAGCGAGAACCGCACCCGGCCGGCGCCGATCAGCTCGACCCCGTCGACACCGGGAATGGCGTCGAGCCCCGGCGGTGGCGCGCCGGTGTAGGAGACGGTCACCTCGGCGCGGTGCAGCCCCCGCAGCTGACCGATCGAGGCGATCTCGACGAGCCGGCCGGCCCGCAGGATCGCGACACGATCGCAGACCGCCTCGACCTCGGCCAACTGGTGGGAGCTGAGGAAGACGGTCTGCCCGCGCTCCCGGGCCTCGGCGACGGCGGTGCGGAACTCCCGCTCCATCAACGGGTCGAGACCGCTGGTCGGCTCGTCCATGACGAGCAACGGCGCGCGGGTGGCGAACGCCGCGACGAGCGCGATCTTCTGCCTGTTCCCGGTCGAATAGGTGCGGGAAAGCTTGGCGGTGTCCAGCGCGAACCGCTCCACCAACTCGTCGCGGTAGGCCAGGTCGGTGCCGGGGCCGGTGGACGCCTGCAGGTGCAAGATCTCCGCCCCGGTCAGCTGCGGCCACAACGCCACGTCCGCCGGCACGTACGCCAGCAGCCGGTGCGCCACGGCGACATCCGCGGCGTCGGTGTCGAACACCCAGGCGCGGCCCCCGGTCGGGCGAGCCAGACCCAGCAGCATCCGGATGGTGGTCGATTTCCCCGCGCCGTTGGGGCCGAGGAAGCCGAACACCTCGCCGGCCGGCACCTCGAAGGACAGGTCGTCGACGGCCGTGACACGACCGTACTTTTTGGTCAGATTGACGGCACGCAGCGCAGAAGCATTCATCGGGAGCCCTTGTCAGCCGACGCGGATATGACCGCCGACCAGACTTCCCGGCACACCTGTGCTCACCGTACGCCTGCGCTCGCCCGGCAGGAAGGCACATGACCGGGTGCTCAGCGGTGCAGGGCGGTTCGTTCGACGGCGTGGGGGTCGGGGGCCGTCGGGGTGGCGCCGCGCCAGCGCTGACTCCAGCGGTAGGCGAGGGCTCGAGTGGTGTGGACGGCGCCGGTCGGGTGCAGGTCGGGGGCTGTGTTGCGGATCGGGTCGAAGGCCAGGGCGGCGTCCGTACGGGCGGGAAGCCGGTCGCCGAAGGTCACCCGGCCGAACGGGCGGTCGTCGGCGAGGAGCACGAGTGAGCCGCCGTCGATCTCAGCGAGGGCGCGGCCCAGCGGCTGGTCGGCGCGGGCGCCCAGGTAGATCTTGCGGTTGCTGCCGGTCCGGTAGGCGACGATCGAGCCGTAGAACGCGTCGAACGTGCGCCGCGGGGCGGGCAGGCGCCGGGTGAAGCGGCCCTCGCCGGACGTGGAGAGCAGCAGGTCGATCGGATGGTCGCCGGTCACCCGCACGGCCACTCCACGGATGTCGGCCCGGCCGCCGCGGGTGCCCGCTCCCTTCGAGATCCGGACGACGGCGGAGTGCGTGCCGGGTCGGTCGAGCAGGCCGGCGCCCTCCGTGCGGCCCGTGCCCCAGACGATGAGCTCGCCGGTGAACGAGCGGCCGTCGGGGTGCAGGAAGCGCCGGTGACGAGAGCGGATGACACGGACGCCGACGGCTACGGCGACGACCGCGGCGAGCAGGGGACCCTTCATGGCCGTTCGACTACCCGGAACGGGCGGGTGAAACCCGACAGGAGTGCTCAGCCGTGACATTCATGCGGCACGATAGTCGGCCATGGGTTCCGATCGCAGCGGGGTGGCCGGCCGATTCACATGGCCGGTGCGGCGGCGTACGCCACCAGGGCCGGAGGGCACGGCGGAAGACATCGCCGTGCAGGATCTGGCCGAGCGCGAGGCCGCCGAGCAGCGGTTGCCGCCGCCCGAGCCGGAGCCGCTGATCGAGCCGCCGCGGTTCAACCTGGCCGCGTTCCGGCTGGCCGCGCTCGGGCTGGCCATCGTGCTGGCGCTGGGGCTGGCCATGGTGCGGCTCTTCGTCGGCGGGCCACCGTCCGTGGCCGACCTGCGGGAACAGGCGGGTATCGCGGCGTGGGCGGAACTGCCGATCGGGGTCAAGGACGATCAGCCCGGTTTGGCTCTCCGTGACAAGGACGGGCGGTGGAGCGGGTTCGACGTCGACATCGCGTACATGATCGCGGAGGACCTGGGATTCCGGCGGTCGGAGGTCAAGTTCTATTCGATCGAGAGCGAGGACCGGCCGCGGATGCAGGCGACCAACGCCGAGGGCGAGCGGGTGCCGGTCAAGCTGGTGATCGCCAGCTTCAGCATCACCCCGACACGCATCGCCGACGGTGTGCGGTTCTCCGCGCCCTACCTCTACACCGAACAGTCGGTGCTCACCATGAAGGGCAGCATTCCGAAGGTCTCCTCGATCGCCGACCTGCGCGACAAGCGGGTCTGTTCGATCTCGGCGTCGACGAGCCTCGACGCCCCCGAGGAGGAGGACGCGGTCGTCGTGCCGCGCAACAGGATCAGCGAATGCATCGCCGACCTGCGTGCCGGCCGGGTTCAGGCGGTCACGACCGACGCCGCGATCCTGGCCGGGTTCAAGCACAAATTCCCGGACGACTTCGACCACTGGGACGTCGGGCTGGACCCGACCGAACGGTACGGCGTCAACACCGGCGAGAACCCGGCGTTGCAGAAACTGGTCGATCTGACGCTCTACCGCTCGTACACCGACCCCAAGGACTCCCGCTGGGAGGAAGCCTACGACCGCAATCTGCAGTCCGAGGTGGACAACAACGACAAGGCGCCGATCGCGGTGGCCGAGCAGCCCCGCGTCGTGCGGCCGGACATCCGGGAGCAGCCGTGGGAGGACGTCTTCGGTGAGTGAGAACAGCATCTACGTCAAGGGCGGGCCGATCCCGGCGCGGCGTCGTCGAGCGCAGCTCAACTACCTGCTGACGATCCTGCCCGCGTTCCCGCTCGTGCTGCTGGTGCTGCGGCTCTGGTATCTGAGCCGGCAGGACCTGCCGACGATGCTGCTGCTGGTGCAGTACATCTCGCCGCTCGGCATGATCAGCGCGCTGTTCATCACGCTGATCTGGAGTGTGCCGGCGGTCGTGCTCGTGCTGCGCCTGCTCGGCAGCGTGCTGCTGGTGAGCGCGCCCGAGGACGCGGGCCGATCACTGCTGGCCGTGACCGCGCTGCGCATGCCCGACTGGGTGGTGCTGCTCGCCGCGATGCTGGCCGCGTTCACGTGGCAGCTGCGGTTGCTCCCGCTGCTCGGCATGCTGATCGTCGCGATTCTCGGGCTGACCGCCGCGCAGCGTTTCCACACCGAGCGCTGGCTGATGGTGTGGATCACCATCGGTGTGCCGGTGCTGGTGGGCGCTCTGGTCCTGATCTTCGTGTGGCCGGGCGTGGTGCAGGCGTTCCGGATCGGGGAGACGTCGACGGCCCTGCTGCTGGTGCTGCCGCCGTTGTTCGGCCCGCTGCTGACCGGGCCGGTGCCGGCGCGGGCCGCACGGCTGGTCACGCACTGGCCGGCGGTCGGGGCGGCCCTGCTCGCGCCGCTCGCCATCGGCGTCGTCTTCCTGCGGGCGCCGGTGCTGCCGAACAGCGCCGTCGAGGTCGATGAGCCGGGCAAACCGACTCACGTTTTACGCGGACAGCTGATCGCCGTCGACGACACCTCGACGACAGTGCTCGAAGATGGTGGACTGGTTACGTTCATCCCCAATGATCAGGTGCGATCCAAGACTCTCTGCCCCGAACCGGTACGGCCGCCCGACAGCGCTGTCGCGGTCCGCGGGTGGGCGGTGACCGACTCTGCTTTGTCATGGATCGCACCGACACGCCGCGTGACGGAGGTCGATCCACGATGCCTCGGGCGACCACTGAGCCCCAGCTGATGCCCTTTTCCGGCGAAACGCCGCGGACCGCGTGCAGACAGGGTTGCGATGATCTGGGAAGCTGCACGCCATGACCTTGCACCTGCGGTGGGCCGCCGGCACCGATCAAGGACATGTCCGGAGCAACAACGAGGACTGTTACTACGCCGGTGACCGTCTTCTCGTCGTCGCCGACGGCATGGGTGGGATGGCCGCCGGCGACCTCGCGAGCCGGCTCGCCATCGAGTCGATGACGCCGCTCGACGTCCCGATCGACAACGACCACCAGATGGACGCGCTGCACAAGGCGCTCGAGGTCGCGAACGGGCGGATCGCCGAGCAGGTCGAGGCCGACAACTCCCTGCAGGGCATGGGCACCACCCTCACCGCGGTGCTGTTCTCGGGCACCCGCGCCGCCATGGCGCACGTCGGCGACTCGCGGGCCTACCTGCTGCGCGAGGGCCGCCTCAACCAGTTGACCAAGGACGACACGTACGTCCAGATGCTCGTCGACCAGGGGCTCATCCGGCCCGACGAGGCCGCTGGGCATCCGCGACGCTCCGTGGTCACCCGGGTGTTGCAGGGCGAGCCGGTCAGCCCGGCCTACGTGATCGTGGAGCCCGAGGCCGGCGACCGGTGGATGCTGTGCAGCGACGGCCTGACCGCCGTGGTCACCAACGAGACCATCGAGCAGGAGATGCTCGCCGCCGCCGACCCCAAGTCATGCTGTGAGCGGCTGATCGACCTGGCGTTGCGGGGCGGCGGGCCGGACAACGTGACGGTGATTGTCGCCGATCTGACTTCGGTCGACTGAGCACTCTTTGCCGCGCCGGGAGCTGCGGTAGGTTACACCGGTCGTGGACCTGGGGGCCCGCGGCTCAACTGGGTGGTGATGATGACGGCGCGACTGTTCGTCACGCTGGCGATCGTCCTGGGGGTCACCGCGGCCGGTGAGTTCATCGAGCCGTCGGGCCGGCGTCTGTACGCGGATCTCACGCAACTGGTCGCGGGGGCGGCCGCGGCGTGGATCTGTTTCGCGGCGGCGCGCAGCCGGGACGGGTTGCAGCGGCGGTGGCGGCTGCTCCTCGGCTTCGGGCTCGCCGGCTGGGCGCTGATCCGGCTGTGGTGGCTGCTGCAGGACGTCATGCTTCCCGATCGGCCGGTCACCATGCTGTCCGACTTCGGGTTCTTCCTGCTGCCCGCCTGCCTGGTGGTCGCGTTGCTGCAGGCGCCGTACACCCGGCCCCGTCCGGTGCCGACCTCGGCCCGCCGCGACCAGCTGGCCCTGCTGATCGACAGCGTGCTCATCGCGGGCTCGCTGCTCGCGCTGGTCTGGTCGACGGTGCCGCGCGACTGGTTCCACTGGTCCGGGCAGCCCACCGGCCTGATCGTGGCCGCCGCGGGCTACGCCATCAGCGACCTGGTGCTGGCCACCATGGTGATGTTGCTGCTGCTCACCCGGCCCGACTCGCGGGTGGCTCGCCGGCCGCTCGCGCTGGGCGGACTGGCCCTGGTCGCGTTCGGCGTCTCGGACACGTTGCGGCTCGTACACCTGGCCGATGGGCCGCTGGCGCCGTGGCAGTCGGCCGGGCATCTGCTCGGTCCCGCGCTGCTCGCCGTGGCGGCGTTGTGGTCGCGGCCGGCCGACCCGCCCGCGCCCGTCGAAAGGGGGGAGCGCGAGTGGCTGCACCTGCTGCTTCCGTACGTGCCGGTGACCGCGACCGGCGTGATGATCGCGATCAACAGCGGGGCCGGCAAGCCGCTGTCGCCGTTCGAGGCGTACCTGGGCTGGCTCGGTCTGGGCCTGGTCGTGGCCCGCCAGATGTTCACGATCGTCGACAACACCGTGCTGCTCGAGCGGGTCTCCGAGGGGCAGCGGCGGCTGCGCCACCAGGCCTATCACGACCCGCTGACCGGCCTGGCCAACCGGGCCCTGTTCCGCGAGAGGCTGTCCGAGGCGCTCGGCTCGCGACCGGTCGCGGTGCTCTTCGCCGACCTGGACGACTTCAAGCTCATCAACGACAGCTTCGGGCACGCCATGGGTGACCGGGTGCTGCACGCGATCGCCGAACGCATGCAGCGCTGCGTGTCGCCCGACGACCTGGTGGCGCGGCTGGGCGGCGACGAGTTCGCGGTGCTGCTCGACCATTCGCCGGCCGAAGCGGAACCGACCGGCCACCGCATCCTGGCCGCGCTGCGCGAGCCGTTCGCGATCGACGGCCACACGGTCGGCGTCGGCGCCAGCATCGGCCTCGTGGTGCCCGAGCCCGGCGAGCCGATGACGGCCGACGCGCTGCTGCGCCGGGCCGACGCCGCGATGTACGCCAGCAAGCGCCGCGGCAAGGGCGCGATGGCCCGCTACGCCGGCACGAACGACGGCGGCCCGAACGCCGACCTGCCACACCTGCTGGCCCAGGCCCTGGGCTCGGGGAACCCCGCCGCGGCCGGTTTCGAGGTCTTCTACCAGCCCATCGTGCGGTTCACCGACGGCGCGACGGTGGCGGTCGAGGCCCTGGCCCGCTGGACCTCCCCGGTGGCCGGCCCCGTGCACCCCGACGTCTTCGTCTCGGTGGCCGAACGCACGGGCCTGGTGGCCGCGATCGACGACTTCGTGCTGGAACAGGCCTGCACCGACGCCGCCGCCCTGGCCGGGATCTACGGCCGTCCCATCGACATGCACGTGAACGTCTCGGCCGCCCGCCTGGGCCAGACCGGCCTGGAGGAATCGGTGGTGACCGCCCTGTCCCGCAGCGGCGTCCCCGCCTCCCGCCTGGTCCTGGAGATCACCGAAACCCGCCGCATCCAGGACCTGGCGACCGCCGCGGCCGTGGTGGAGCGCTTGCGCTCCTACGGCGTACGGATCGCGCTGGACGACTTCGGCAGCGGCTTCAACGCTCTGGCCCAGCTGCACTCGCTGCCGGTCGACATCGTGAAGCTCGACGCGACCCTGACCGACGTCGACATCGCCCCCGACCGGGCCGGCGCCCTGTGCCGGTCGGTGCTGACCATCTGCACCGACCTGAACATCGTCGTGGTGGCCGAGGGCATCGAAACCCCGTCCCGGGCCCACGCGCTGGCCGAGCTCGGCTGCCTGGTGGGCCAGGGTTACCTGTTCGGCCAGCCCGGCCCCCTGCACCGCCTGAAGCCCCCGATGATCCCCGCCCAGCCCGTCCCGCCCTCGTCGGCTGCCCACCTGGCCAACTGATTCCCTATCGAGGATTTGTTGTCACGTGTGTGTGACACGGGGCTGGGACTCACCGGTTGGCTCACGGTTCCGGCTCGACCGGAAATCGCACTCCCATCCCGCGCGGCGTCATCGTGCTCGAGGCTTGGTGCGGCGGGTGGGTTCGGCGGTGGTCGGGTCTTCGGGCCAGGGATGCCGGGGATAGCGGCCGCGCAGTTCGGCGCGCACCTGCGGATAGCCCTGCGCCCAAAAGGAGGCCAGGTCGCGAGTGACGGCGACCGGCCGCCCGGCGGGGGAGAGCAGATGCAGCAGAACGGGGATCCGTCCGTCGCCCAGCCGCGGGGCGTCCCGCCACCCGAAGGCCTCCTGCACCTTGACGGCCAGCACCGGCGACTGGGGGTCGGAGTAGTCGACCCGTACCCGAGACCCGCTGGGCACCGGGAGCCGCTCGGGCGCCACCTCGTCGAGCCGCCCGGCCACCGACCAGGGCAGCAACCGGCGGAGCCCTGAGGCCACGTCGATCCGGCCCAGGTCGGACCGGCGGCGGGCCGAACCGAACTCGAGCCAGTCGCCGGCCCGGTCGAGCAGGGCCTCGTCGGACACGTCGGGCCAGGGATCGCCGAGCGCCGCGTGCGCGAAGGCCAGCCGCTCCCGCAGCTCGACCGCGCCGCGCGACCAGGTCAGCAGCCCCAGCCCCTCCCGCCGGAGGCCCTCGGCCAGGGCGGCCCGCACCAGTTCCCGATCCGGGTCGGCGATCCGCCGTTCCACCAGCGTGATCGCTCCGAGCCGCCGCACCGTGCGGGCCACGACGTCACCGCCCACCCACCCGATCTCGGTGGCCTCGGCCAGCAGCGTCGCCGCCGCCTCGATTGCCGTCGCCTCATCGAGCGGCACCGCGGCCCGGACGCGCGCGGTTCGTGCCCCCGCCGCCCGGTCGGCCGAAGCGATGGCGAGCCACTCGACACCGGCCAGCCCGCTGCCGCCGGTCAGTTCGGCCGCCGTTCCGCCCGCCATCAGGTAATCCCGGCCGCCCGCCTCGCGAACCCGAGCCACCCGCTCCGGATAGGCCAGCCCGACCACCAGCCCCGCCGCCAGGTCGTCCGGCAGATTCCCTGATCCGGCCGCCCCCGCGCGCGATCGGCCGCGGTCGGCCGCGAGAGTGCGCTTTTCGTTGCTCGCCGCTGCGTGAACCTCGTCGTCGCCCGCAGCGACTCGGGTCCTGCCGCCGTCGTTCGACGAGGCGCCCGGTTCGGTGTCGACGGCGGCTGCGGCGTCGGTGACGTCGGGAGCTGTCTCGTCGGCGGGGTTGCGGGTGAGGGCGGCCGACAGGCGGCTCACCTCGCTGCGCCAGGCCGGGTCTCGGCTGCCGCGGACCCGGCGCCAGGCGGCGGTGAGGTCGTCGGCCAGGGAGCGGTCGTCGTCGAGCAGGGCCACGATCTCGGCCGCCCGGCGCGGCCCGACCAGCGGCGCACCGTCGAGCAGGGCGCGGGCGAGCCGTGGATGCAGGCCCGCGTCGGCCAGGGCCCGGCCGCGCGGGGTGACCCGGCCGCCGGCGTCGACCGCGCCCAGGTCGCGCAGCGTCGTCACGGCCGCCTGCAGCGCCCCGGGCGGCGGCTGGTCGGGCAGCGACAGCCCGGAACCGTCGGGATGGCCCCACAGGGCCAGGTCGAGCGCGAACCCGGTCAGGTCGGCCGCGGCGATCTCGGGCTCGGGCTGGGCCGGCAGACGGTCGTGCTGGGCGGCGGACCAGCAGCGGTAGACGCGGCCGGGCGCCTCACGGCCGGCCCGGCCCGCACGCTGGACGGCCGCCGCGCGGGACACCGGGACCGTGGCCAGGGCGCCGAGGCCACGGGCATGGTCCATACGCGGGACCCGGCTGAGCCCGGCGTCGACCACCGCCCGGACGCCGGGAACCGTCAGGCTGCTCTCGGCGACCGCCGTCGAGAGCACCACCCGGCGCCGCGGACCCGCTCGCAGGGCGGCGTCCTGCACGGCACCGGGCTGGCGCCCGTGCAGCGGGATCACCTCGGCCGCGACCCCGGACAGGCGGCCCGCGACCGCGTCGATCTCGCGGGCGCCGGGCAGGAAGACGAGCACGTCGCCCTCGCCCTCGGCCAGCGCGCGCCGGGTCGTCGCGGCGACGTGGTCGAGCAGCCGCGGGTCGACGCGCAGGCCGAGCGGCGGCGTGATCGGACCGGCCGGCGGGGCCCAGATCGCGTCGACCGGGAACAGGGGCGCCGTCGCCGTCACCACCGGGGCGCCGCCCAGCACCTCGGACAGCCGGCCGGCGTCGGCCGTGGCCGAGGTGGCCAGCAGCTGCAGGTCGGGACGCAGGGCGGCCCGCGCCTCGACCAGGAAGGCCAGCGCCAGATCGGTGTCGAGATGGCGCTCGTGACACTCGTCGAGGATCACGGCCGCCGTGCCCGCGAGCTCGGGATCGCGCTGGAGGCGGCGCACGAGGACGCCGGTGGTGACGACCTCGACCCGGGTGCGGCGGGAGACCTGACGGTCGCCGCGCACGGTGTAGCCCACCCGCTCGCCGGGGCGCTCGCCCAGCAGCGACGCCATGCGCCGGGCCGCGGCCCGGGCGGCCAGGCGGCGGGGCTCGGCCACGACCACGCGCCCGGGCAGGGCGAGCGGCACCAGCGTCGTCTTGCCCGTGCCGGGCGGCGCCACCAGCACCGCCGCGCCCCCGCCGGACAGCGCGGCCCGGACCCGGGGCAGCACCTCGCGGATCGGAAGGTCGGGCAGGGCGTCGTCGGCGATCAGCACGGCACCATCCTGGCCTACCGGTCCGACAATTTCGCCGGACCGGCCCGGCGCCTGTGGACGACACCGGACTGTGGACAACGGGAAACTGTCGGGCCGGCGTGGCAGGGTGGGCGGAACACAAAGTGCACGACGGGGTCGCAGCCCGGCTGCTTGACTGATCGACAGAAACAGGAAGGGGTGCCGATGGACGCGGTCGAGGTGTTCAACTCGCTGCCCGCCGCCCGTCTCGAGCACGATCTGCAGGCGTGCTGCGCCGCGCCCGCCTGGGGCGCCGCGATCACCGCGAAACGGCCTTACGAGTCGCGCGCCGACCTGCTGGCCGCTGCCGATGCCGCTGCCCGCGCGCTGAGCTGGGCCGAGGTGCTGGCCGGCCTGTCCGCCCACCCGCGGATAGGCGAGCGCGCCGCCGGCGAGTCGCAAGAGGCCGCCTGGTCCCGCCGTGAGCAGTCCGCCGCCGCCCGGAGCGCCGACGAGGCCACCCGGGCCGCGCTGATCGAGGCCAATCGGGCGTACGAGGAGAAGTTCGGCCACGTCTTCCTGATCTTCGCGAGCGGGCGCACGCAGGACGAGATCCTCGCCGCCGCGCGGGAACGTCTGACCCATGACGAGACGACCGAGCGCGCGATCGTCGCCGACCAGTTGCGCCTGATCGCGTTGCTACGACTCGAGCGGGTGCTCGATGCCCTCTGACGACGGCACGGCCCCCGAGTTCCACGCCAAGATCTCGACGCACATCCTCGACACGGTGAGCGGCGAGCCCGCCCGCGATGTTTATGTGCGGTTGGAGCGACGCGACTCGCAGGGGTGGGGGACGATCGCCGAGGGGCGTACGGACGACGACGGCCGGCTGCGCTATCGGGTGCCGCTGCACGAGTGGCAGGCGGGCGGCTATCGGCTGTCCTTCTACGTCGAGCCGTACCTGGGCGCCGACTGCTTCTTCCCGGAGATCACGGTCGCCTTCCACGTCCGCGACCCCGAGCGGCACTACCACGTGCCGCTGCTGCTCAGCCGCTACGGATACACGACCTATCGAGGGAGCTGAACGCGCGTGGCGATCGTGCTCGGAGAAAATCGTTACGGCAAGGCCGAGACGCGGCTGGTCCGTGTCACCCGCGACGGCGAGACGCACACGCTGGCCGATCTCAACGTCAGCGTCGCGCTCTCCGGCGACCTCGTGGCGACCCATCTGACCGGCGACAACTCGGGCGTGCTGCCCACCGACACCATGAAGAACACGGTGTACGCCTTCGCGAAGGAGCACGGCGTCGGCGCGCCCGAGCAGTTCGCGCTCCTGCTGGCCCGCCACTTCGTCGAGACGCACACGCAGATCCGGGCGGCCCGGGTCGGCATCGAGTCGTTCAGCTGGGAAAGGCTCGGCCCGCACTCGTTCCGCCGCCAGGGCGACCACACCCGCACGGCCGAGGTGACCGTCACGGTCGAGCAGGCCCAGGTGGTGACCGGCCTCGCCGGCCTGGTGCTGCTGAACTCGGCGAACTCGGAGTTCCACGGCTTCCAGCGCGACCGTTACACGACGCTGCCCGAGACCACCGATCGCATCCTCGCGACCGCGGTCGACGCCCGCTGGCGGCATCTGGACGACGACACCGACTGGGACAAGTCGTACACGGGGGTGGTCGAGGCGCTGACCAAGGCGTTCGTGACCACACACAGCCTCTCGCTGCAGCAGACGCTGTACGCGATGGGCACCCAGGTGCTCACCGATCAGCCCGAGATCGCCGAGATCCGCCTGGCGCTGCCCAACAAGCACCACTACCTGGTCGACCTCTCGCCGTTCGAGCTCGCCAACGACAACGAGGTCTTCATCGCCGGCGACCGGCCGTACGGGCTGATCGAGGGAACGGTGACCCGCGACGACGTCCCGCCCGCGATCACGGAGTGGTACCCGTGATCGTCATCGAGAACGTCGCCGTCGCGACGGTCGACGCGTCGGACAGCTATCACGCCGACGGTCACGTGGTGGTCGGCGACGACGGCCGGATCGCCGCGGTCGGTGCGGGGCCGGCTGCCGAAGGCGAGGGGCGGCGCGTCGACGGCGCGGGCTGCCTGGTCACGCCCGGCCTGATCAACACCCACCACCACCTCTACCAGTGGGCGACCCGCGGCCTGGCGGTCGACGAGACGCTGTTCGGCTGGCTCAAGACGCTCTACCCGATCTGGGGCCGGCTCGACGCCGAGGTGGTCGGCGCCGCGGCCGGGGCCGGGCTGGGCTGGCTGGCGCTCTCCGGCTGCACTACGTCGATGGACCACCACTACGTCTTCCCGCGCGACGGCGGCGACGTGCTCGAGGCCGAGATCGAGGCGGCCCGGCGCATCGGCCTGCGCTTCCATCCCACCCGTGGCTCGATGGACCTGGGACAGAAGGACGGCGGCCTGCCGCCCGACAACATCGTCGAGAGCACCGACGAGGCCCTGAGCGCCACCGAGAAGGCCATCGACCGCTGGCACGACCCGTCGCCCGGCGCGATGCTCCAGATCGCGGTGGCGCCGTGCTCGCCGTTCTCGGTCACCGAGCGCCTGATGAGCGAGGCCGCCGAACTGGCCCGGCGCAAGGGCGTCCGCCTGCACACCCACCTGGCCGAGACCGACGACGAGGAGGACTTCTGCCGGGAGCGGTTCGGTTGCACGCCGACGGAGTACGCCGAGCGGCTCGGCTGGCTCGGCGACGACGTCTGGCTGGCCCACGGCGTGCATCTGGACGACTCGGCGATCACCAAGCTGGGTGCGACCGGAACGGGCGTGGCGCACTGCCCGAGTTCGAACGCCCGGCTCGGCGCGGGCGCGGCCCGGGTGCGTGAGCTGCTCGACCACCAGGTGCCGGTCGGCCTCGGTGTCGACGGCTCGGCCTCACAGGAGGCGAGCCACCTGGGCGAGGAGCTCCGGCAGGCGCTGTACACGGCCCGCACCCGGGGCGGCCCGGGCGCCCTGAACGCCCGCGAGGCTCTGCGGCTGGGCACGATGGGCGGCGCCCGCTGCCTGGGGCGGCAGGACGACCTCGGCTCGATCGAGGCCGGCAAGCTGGCCGACCTGGTGCTGTGGCGGCTCGACGGGCTCGGCCACGCGGGCATCGACGATCGGCTGGCCGCGCTGGTGTTCGGCCCGGCCGCTCCGGTCGAGCTGGCGCTGGTCGGCGGGCGTCCGGTGGTGGAGCGCGGCGAGCTCGTGCACGCCGACGCCGTAACGCTCGCGCGTGAGGCCGTCCGCGCCCATCGGCGCCTGATGGAGCGGGCCACCTGAGCTCCATCACTCCCCGCGACCGGGGGAGACCTCAGCGGATTTAAGAAACACTTAAGGAAGATTCCCCCGAAAAGCGTTATCGAGAATAGGAATCGCGGCTACCTGCGGCGCTTTCGAATGCCATTCCTAATTCTTTCTCCGCGGATTGAAACAAGTCTCTGAGCTGTGCATACTCCTGGTGAAGCCGCCCCCCACGAATCACCAGAACGGCAGAGACGAGAGATTTAGAAATGCGGACGGAACCCCTCCACGTCGCCCCGCCCAACCCCAAGACCCGTCGCCGCGTGACCCGCGCCGCTCTCGGCGCGGCCGTCGCCGTAGCGCTCGGCGCCAGCGGCATCTACATCGCCAACGCGAACGCGGCTGAGACCGTCGTCGCCGGGCGCCTGCAGGCCGAGGCGTTCGCGGCCCAGTCCGGCAGCCAGACCGAGAACACGGGCGACCAGGACGGCGGCAAGAACGTCGGCTGGCTGGCCAACGGCGACTGGCTGCGCTACGACAGCGTGAGCATCGGCAGCACGGTCACCGCCCGGATCGCGTCGGACAACGCGGCGGGCGGCTCGATCGAGCTGCGCCTGGGCTCGCAGACCGGCACGCTGCTCACCACCATCCCGGTCGCCCGGACCGGCGGCTGGCAGAAGTGGGTCACCAAGACCGCCACGGTGAAGGCGCCGGCCGGCAAGCAGAAGCTCTTCGCGGTGATGAAGAGCAAGCAGGGCGGCGACTTCGTCAACATCAACTGGTTCACGCTGGGCGCGACGGCGACGACCACGCCGCCGGCGACCGCTCCGGCCACGAAGCCGCCGACGACCGCCCCCACGACCGCCCCTACGACCGCCCCTACGACCGCCCCCACGGCCAGCACTCCGCCGGCGAACACCGGCGCCGGCTGGGTCGTCATGGACCAGGCCAAGTGGCAGGCGCAGGTCGCCGAGTTCAACGCCATGAAGATGAAGCCGGTCACCGGCAACCCGGTGCGGGTCGCCGAGTTCAACGCCTCCTGCAAGGTCAGCCACGCGCTGGCCGACGACCCGATCGTGCTGCCGGGCCTGCCGGGCGGCTCGCACATGCACTCGTTCCTCGGCAACACGTCGACCGACGCGTTCACCACGACCGACACCTTGCTGAAGAACGCCGGTTCCAGTTGCAAGCCGGACGAGGACCACTCGTCGTACTGGATCCCGAGCCTCTACGAGAACGGCAAGAAGATCGAGCCGCACGGCGTGACCGTCTACTACGGCTCGCGGCTGCCCGACCCGACCAAGACCATGCCGCTGCCGCAGGGCTTCCGGATGGTCGTCGGCGACGCCAAGCGGCAGGTCGCCACGCCGAAGGGCGCCAACGGCCAGTTCTGGTGCGCGGGCGCCGGCGGCGAGATCGGCCGCAGCGCGGACGGCAACTGGCCGGTCTGCGCCAAGACGGCCGAGCTCACGTTCCACCTGACGTTCCCGGACTGCTGGGACGGCGTGCACCTGGACAGCCCGGACCACAAGTCGCACACCGGCGGGGCCGACTCGTCGGGCAAGTGCAGCGGCAAGTTCCCGGTCGCGATCCCGTCGATCGCCTTCGTCATCGGCTACCCGACCTCGGGCTCCAGCGCCGGCTTCAAGCTGAGCTCGGGCAACGCCAGCTCGATGCACGGCGACGCCTTCCTCGCGTGGGACGACGCCGCCCTCGGTCACCGGGTCAAGGACTGCCTGGTCCAGAAGGCCAAGTGCGACTCGTACGGAAACTTCTGATCGCGAGTGCGGGCACGGCCACCCGTCCCCAGCCGTGACCGCACTCGTCCCCGGTGTGCCCACCCCCGCAGGGACCGCGGGGGTGGGCACACCGGTTTATCCACAAGCGGTTGCGCAGCCTTCCGCCTCCACTACGGTTTGGGGGAGCAGCCGCCAACGAGGGGAGCCGCCGACGATGACCGAGATCCTGTCCGACCAGGCCGTCGCGTTCGTCACCGAGCTGAACAGGCGTTTCCGGCCCCGGCGAGACGAGCTCCTGCGGGCCCGGGCGGCCCGTCGGGCCGAGATCGCGGCGGGCGGATCCTTCGGTTTCCGGCCCGAGACGGCCGACATCCGCGCCGCCGAGTGGAGCGCGCCGCCCGCCCCGGCCGACCTGCGGAACCGCCGGGTCGAGATCACCGGTCCGACCGAGCGCAAGATGACCATCAACGCGCTCAACTCCGGCGCCAAGGTGTGGCTGGCCGACCTGGAAGATGCGAACACCCCGCACTGGTCCAACGTCGTCGACGGCCAGCAGAACCTGTACGACGCGATCCGGCGCACCGTCACGCTCGAGACCCCGCAGAAGACGTACGAGCTGAACGGCGGCCCCTACCCGGCGATCGTCATGCGTCCGCGGGGCTGGCATCTCGACGAACGCCACCTGCCGGTCGACGGCGAGCCGGCCGTCGGCGCCCTGGTCGACTTCGGGCTGTACTTCTTCCACAACGCCCAGGAACTGCTCGATCGCGGCAGCGGTCCGTATTTCTACCTGCCCAAGATGGAATCCCACCACGAGGCCGCCCTGTGGAACGACGTCTTCACGTTCGCGCAAGAGGCGCTGGGCATCCCGGTCGGCACGATCCGGGCCACCGTGCTCATCGAGACGATCCCGGCCGCGTTCGAGATGGACGAGATTCTGTACGCGCTGCGCCCGCACATCTCCGGCCTGAACGCCGGCCGGTGGGACTACCTGTTCAGCATCATCAAGTACTTCCGCGACAACCCCTCGATGGTGCTCCCCGACCGCGCCTCGGTCACGATGACCGCGCCGTTCATGCGTGCCTACACCGAACTGCTCGTCTCCACGTGTCACCGCCGGGGCGCGTTCGCCATGGGCGGCATGGCGGCGTTCATCCCCAGCCGCCGCGACCCCGCGGTCAACGAGGTCGCGCTGGCCAAGGTGCGGGAGGACAAGGAACGCGAGGCCGGCGACGGCTTCGACGGCTCGTGGGTGGCCCACCCCGACCTGGTGCCGGTCTGTCTCGAGATCTTCGACCGGGTGCTCGGTGACCGGCCCAACCAGCTCGACCGGCTGCGGCCCGAGGTCACCGTCACCGCCGAGCAGTTGCTCGATGTCGGCGCGACTCCGGAGGTGACCGAGGCCGGGCTGCGGTCCAATGTGTCCGTCGCGCTGCAATACCTCGAGGCGTGGCTGCGGGGCAACGGCGCTGTCGCGATCAACAACCTGATGGAGGACGCGGCCACCGCCGAGATCTCGCGGTCGCAGGTGTGGCAGTGGATCCACAACGGCGTCCGTCTGCCCGACGGCGCCGAGATCACCGCCGGTCTGGTCGGCCGGATCGAGGACGAGGAACTCGCCCGGATCAGAGCGGCGATCGGCGACGACGCGTGGGCCGCCGGCCGCTTCGACGACGCCCGCAAGCTGTTCGAGCGGGTCGCGCTGGCCGACGACTTCCCCGATTTCCTCACGACCGCCGCCTACGACTCGATCGACTGATGCGAGCCACCACCGCCCCCGTCGGATCGGCCGGCTGATGCGGCTCACCGGCGCCGACTACGACGAGGCCGACGGGCTGCTGGCGGCGCACGACGCGTTCCTCGCCGCGCGCTATCCGGGCGAGAGCGCCGATCGGCAGCCCGTGCACACCGTCTACATCCCGGCCGACCGCCTCGACGGCTTCCGCGAGTGGGGGGCCGAGGCGCTGCGGGTGATGGAACTGCACGACTTCCCGTGGTCGGTGCCGGGCGTCCGCGCCAAGCTGGCGAGCGAGCCGATCGAAGACCTGCGCGTCGACTTCGAGGACGGCTACGGCGTCCGCGACGACGATCAGGAGGATGCGGCTGTCCGCAAGGCGGCGACGATCCTGCGCGCGGGTGAACGGCCGCCCTTCGTCGGGTTGCGCGTCAAGTCGCTCGAGGCCGCGACCCGGCGGCGGTCGCTGCGGACGCTCGACCTGTTCCTGTCGTCCTATCAGGACGCCGACTTCATCGTCACGCTGCCCAAGGTGAGTGGCGCCGACCAGGTGACGGCCATGGTGACGCTGCTCGAACGGCTCGAGAACGGGTACGGCCTGGCCGCCGGGACGCTGCGCTTCGAGATCCAGATCGAGCTGCCCGCCGCCGTGCTCGCGACCGACGGCACAGCCACCGTGGCGCGGCTCCTCACCGCGGCCGGCGGCCGCTGCACGGGCTTGCACTACGGCACGTACGACTACAGCGCCGCGGCCGGGGTGGCGGCGGCCTACCAGGCCATGGACCATCCGGTGGCCGACCACGCCAAGGCGGTCATGCAGGTCGCGGCCGCGCAGACCGGGGTTCGCCTGTCCGACGGCTCGACCAACATCCTGCCCGTCGGCTCGCGCGAAGAGGTGCAGTCGGCCTGGGAGGTCCACCACCGCCTGGTCGGGCGCTCCCTGGAACGCGGCTTCTATCAGGGCTGGGATCTGCACCCGGCCCAGTTGCCGACCCGCTACGCCGCCACGTACACGTTCTTCCGCGAGGGCCGCGACGCCGCGGTCACCCGGCTGCGGCGCTACCTCGACCGGCAGGAGGGCGGCATCGCCGACGAGCCCGCCACCGCCCGCGCACTGGCCACCTATCTGCTCCGCGGCCTCAACTGCGGCGCGCTGACCGACGCCACCTTCAGCCGGGACGAGCTGCTGGCGTTCCTCTGACGTCCGAAGCCCGGCACGTCGCTCGTCCTCAATGGAGTGCTCCCGATCCGGCAGCGCCGCCGCCGATCTTCACTTTTCTGTCGTACGGGAAAGTTAGGCTTCTGCTCATGGTCGAGCTGGTGTTGCGGTCGCGGCGGGTGGTTACCGAGGGTGGTGAGCGGGCGGCTGCCGTGGCGGTCGCGGCGGGCACGATCGTGGCGGTGGGCGGCTACGACGACGAGTTCGAGGCGGCCGTCGACACCGATCTGGGCGAGACCGCGCTGCTGCCGGGGCTGGTCGACACGCACGTGCACGTCAACGAGCCCGGGCGTACGGAATGGGAGGGCTTCGCCTCGGCCACCCGGGCCGCCGCGGCCGGGGGCGTCACGGTGATCGTCGACATGCCGCTCAACAGCCTGCCGCCGACCGTCGACGTCGAGGCCCTGCAGATCAAACAGGCGGCCGCGAGCGGGCAGACGTTCGTCGACGTGGGCTTCTGGGGCGGCGCCGTGCCCGGTAACGCGGCCGAGCTGCCGGCGCTGCACGCGGCCGGGGTGTTCGGTTTCAAGGCCTTCCTGGCCGATTCCGGCGTGCCCGAGTTCCCGCCCGTGTCGGCGGCCGAGCTGCGCCAGGCCCTCGAGACGGTCGACGCCCAGTTCGTCGTCCACGCCGAGGATCCCGAGCATCTCGGCGAGCTCTCCGGCCCGGCCGGCTACGCCGCGTTCCTCGGTTCGCGGCCGGCCGAGGCCGAGCACGCGGCGGTCGCCACCGCCGTCGAGGCGGCGCGCGCCACCGGCGGCCGCGTGCACATCCTGCACCTCTCGGCCGCGTCGGCCCTTCCGTTGATCGCGGCCGCGCAGGCCGAGGGCCTGCGCGTCACCGCCGAGACCTGCCCCCACTACCTGACCCTCGATGCCGCCCACATCCCCGACGGCGCGACCGAGTTCAAGTGCTGCCCGCCCATCCGCGACGCGGCCAACGCCGACCAGCTCTGGCAGGCCCTGGCCGACGGTTTGATCACCTGCGTCGTCAGCGACCACTCGCCCTGCACGCCCGAGCTCAAGAGGCGCGACACCGGCGACTTCGCGGCGGCCTGGGGCGGCATCGCGTCGGTGCAGCTGGGCCTGCCGGTGATCTGGAGCGCCGCCCGCGCGCGGGGTCACTCGTTGGCGGCGGTCGCCGAGTGGATGGCCCGGCGTCCGGCCGAGCTGGTCGGGCTGCACGACAAGGGCCGCATCGCGGTGGGCGCCGACGCCGATCTGGTCGCGTTCGACCCCGACGACACCTTCGTCGTCGAGCCGGCCCGGCTGCACCACAAGAACCCCGTGACGCCGTACGCGGGAAAGAAGCTGCACGGCGTCGTCCGCACCACCTGGCTGCGCGGCCAGGCCGTCACCGGCGGCACCGCGCGCGGCCGGTTCCTGAGCCGGAGGGTTGCCTGATGGAAGAATTCGTCACCCTGCCCGACCTGGCGTCCCGGGCGCTCGGCGGCGGTGTCGTCCACGCCGACGACGAGTTCTTCGCCGCGGCCGACCATCTGGTGCTCCCGCAGCCGCCGGTCTTCGCGCCGCGCACCTTCGACCACAAGGGCCAGGTGTACGACGGGTGGGAGACCCGCCGCCGCCGCGAACCCGGCCACGACACCGCCGTCGTGCGGCTCGGCGCGCCCGGCGTCATCCGCGGCGTCGACATCGACACCGCCTTCTTCACCGGCAACTACCCGCCCCACGCGGCGGTCGACGGGCTGGCCGTCGACGGCTATCCCAGCCCCGCCGAGCTGCTCGCCGCCGAATGGACGCCACTCGTGCCGAGGTCGCCGCTGCAGGGCGACAGCCGCAACCTGTTCGCCGTGACCGAGAAGCGGCGCTTCACCCACGTCCGGCTCACGATCTTTCCCGACGGTGGCGTCGCCCGGTTGCGCGTCCACGGCACCTCGGTGCCCGACCCGCGGTTGCTGCCCGAGGTCTTCGACGTCGCGGCCCTGGCCCACGGCGCCCGCATAACCGGGTGCAGCAACATGTTCTACGGCCATCCGGGCCACATGCTGATGCCCGGCCTCGCCCAGCACATGGGCGACGGCTGGGAGACGTCGCGCCGCCGCGACGACGCCAACGACTGGGTGACGGTCGGCCTGGCCGCGCCGGCCGAGATCGTGCTGGCCGACCTCGACACCACGCACTTCAAGGGCAACGCCCCCGGCTGGGCCTCGCTGCGCGGCAGCGAGGACGGTCAGGAATGGTTCGACCTGCTGCCCCGGGTCGCGTTGCGCCCCGACACACCACACCGCTTCCCGGTACGTGCGGGGCGCGTCGCCGCCCACGTCCGGCTCGACATCTTTCCCGACGGCGGCATGGCCCGCCTGCGCCTGCACGGCCGCCCGGTCGCGGGTTACCTCGAAGACCAGTTCCGGAGGCACACGGATGGCCTATGACGAGACGTTGGCGCAGCGGCTCCGCGACAAGCTGACCGATCCCGCCGTCACCGAGCGCAAGATGTTCGGCGGGCTGGCGTTCTTCACCAACGGCAACATGACGGTGGGCGTCTCCGGCGACGAACTGATCGTGCGCCTCGGGCCCGAGGGGGTGGCGGCGGCGCTGCAACGGGCCGGTGTGCGGCCGTTCGAGTCGGGCGGTCGCTCGATGCGCGGCTGGATCCTGGTCGCGGGCGACCGGCTCGACGATCCCGAACTGGATCGGTGGCTGGCCGAGGCATACGACCACGTGGCGACGCTGCCGCCGAAAGAGAGCGTCAGTCCTGCGAGGCGCCGGCGCGGCGCCTGACCAGATAGGGGCGCGCGAACAGATAGGCGCCCGAGAAGAAGAGGAGGGCCAGCGGCAGCAGCGGAGTGTAAGAGACCCACAGGAGCGGTTCCTCCCGGGCGAGCGCGACCACGGTGGCCAGCACGGTGACGGTGAAAGCGACCGCCACCCAGCGGTGGAACTGCCGGATCCACTTGTTCATCAGTAACTCCTCGTCGAAGCGATGTCTGTGCAGGTCACGCTAGGAGAGAGAGCCTGGCCGGCGCTTCTCGATTCCTGACCGAACGACCGGCGACCGACGGCGTTCCTCGGCCGGAGCGGCTGGCGGCGGGCGGTGTTTCCTCGGCCGGAGCGGCTGGCGAGTGACGGCGTTTCCCTCGACCCGGATGGCAAGCGGCCGATGGCGTTTCTCGACCTGGGCGGCTGGCGGGCGGGGCGGTGGGGGTCGTTGCGCGGGAGGCGTGGCGGGCCTGGCAGCAAATGCCGCCGTGCGCGGGTCGGACGCGACTTGTGAGGCCGTTGCGCAGGGGGCTTCCGGCCCTCCAGGATGGGGGGTGCCCTGGTCTACCTGCACCGACGTGCGCGTGTTTCTGGCTGCCGCCGGCGACTTTCTGGCTACCGACCCGGTCGGCCACACGATCCTGCTGACCGAAGCCGCCTACCTGGAAGCGACCGCACCTGGTGGCGGGGATTCCGCCCAGGGCGCGACCGGAGTTGCGGGCGAGGGCGTCGCGGGGAAGGGGTGTCGGCCGGCGGCGGATGACGACCGTGGTTTCGGGTGGTGGACCGACGCGTTCGGAGTGGTCGGGGCGGCGTTTGTGCGAGCGCCGAATCATCCGCCGGTACTCACGCCCGTACCGGACGCGGCTTTGCCGTCTTTGGTCGATGTGCTGGCCGGGGATCGTTGTCTCGGTGTGGACGGGCGGGATGCTGAACGGGTCGCATCCGCTTGGCGGGAACGCGCGGGTGTGGTGCTCGAGGAACGGTTCCGGGTTGCGCTCTGCCGGCTGATCGAGTTGCGGGCGGGCGTACGGGAACCTGGACGATCGCGCCGGGCCACGCCGGCCGACCGCGAGCTGGTCGTGGGGTGGTTCCACGAGCTGATGGCGGCTAACCCGGGGGATACCAGCGATCTTGCGTACGTCATCGACGAGCCGCTGGGCTACGGCGGCCTGACACTGTGGGAGGTCGACGGCCGGCCCGTGGCCATGGCCGGTCGCAGCCGCGTCGTCGCCGGCATGACCCGGGTCAGCGCGTCCTATGCTCCGGATGGTGACACCGGCGCTGTCTTTGCTGCGGCCTGCGAGGAGGCGGCTCGAGTCGCGGAGCACGTCCTCGTGCTGACCGCCGACGTCGCCGCTCACCGGGCGCTCGGCTTCGAAAAGGTGCTCGACCGCGTGACGCTTGAGGTTGTTGCCTAGCGCGGCGGCTTCGAAAGGTGCTCGACCGCGTGACGCTTGAGGTTGTTGCCTAGCGCGGCGGCTTCGAAAGGTGCTCGACCGCGTGACGCTTGAGGTTGTTGCCTAGCGCGGCGGCTTCGAAAGGTGCTCGACCGCGTCACGCTTGAGGTGTGGCCCAGCGCGGCAGCTTGGAGAAGGTGCTCAACCACGTGACGCGAAATGTTGCGTAGCGCGGTGGCTTGGGACGGTGTTCGACCGCGTGACTCGTGAGGTGTGGCCTTGCGCGGTCGCTTGGAGAAGGTGCTCGACTGCGTCATGGTCGGGTTGTTGCCTGGCGCGGCGGCTTCGGGGAGAGCAGGCTGGGTGGATGGATCAGCCGATCAATCTGACCGAGGCGCTGGCGAGCTTCGACGAGGTCTACAGCCCGCGGATCGTCACGCGCATGAACGACTACGACGTGCGTATCGCGCATGTTCGCGGCGAGCACGTCTGGCATGTTCACGAGGACACCGACGAGTTCTTTCTCGTGCTCGACGGGCAGCTCGACATCGCGCTGCGGGAGCGCACTGTGTCTCTCGGGCCCGGGGATGTGTTCGTGGTGCCCAAGGGGGTCGAACATCGGCCGTCGTCGTCGGGCGGGTCCATTCTCATGTTCGAGCCGTCGGGCACGGTCACCACCGGCGACCGGCACGAGGGGGAGATCCCGGCGCACGTGCACAGCACGGCGGGGCAGGAGCTCAGGCCGCCGGAGCCACCCGCGACGCCCACTGCGTAGCCTCGTCGGCCGGCAGGATGCGGTTGAGCACCACCTCGGGAAGCATCAGGGGGTAGGCGCGGCCGAGGTTCCAACTGCGTTCGTACGGCGGCGGGTCGAGCACGATCAACCGGTGGTCGCCCAGCAGTGGGATGTCCGCCGGCCGGCCCTCGTTCCAGATGGTCTCGCCGGTCGCGTCGGCCAGGTAGAACTGGCCGCGGATGCCGTTCGCGGGCATCAGGTCGCCGTCGGTGGCGGCCGCGATCCAGGCTGCCTCCGGGGGCTCGCCGGGCAGCAGGCCGCGGGACTCGTCGCCGATCAGGGTCGCGGCGAGCAGCGTGTGCAGCTGGAAGTTGTCGCTCACCCCGCTGATGGTCAGGTCGTAGGCCCGGCTGGTCGGGCGGTGCAGCACCAGCAGCGGCTCGTCGTCGAGCACCTCGAGCAGGCCGAACAGCCAGACCGCGTCCTCGACGTGGGTCGTCATCGAGGCCGTGGCGGCGGTCAGCCGGTCGCGGCCGGGCAGCGCCTGGCGCGCGCCCTTCTGTTGCAGCGGCAGCAGCAGGCTGGGGATCCAGTCGTTGACGGTGAACCAGGCCTGCGCGATCTCACCGGCCTCGCCGACGCTGAGCCCGGCCTGGGGCGCGGCCCGGACGAGGCGTTCGCGCAGCTCCTTGTATTCGTCGGCCGACGTCGGGGCGGTCACCGGCCCGTCGAGCTTCTCGGACAGCACGCCGAACTGGGCGGCCAGCTCGAGCCCGGTGGAGACCCGGTCGGCCAGCACCGGCAGCACCGGCAGCGGGTCGGCGCCCTGCTCGATCAGGCCCGCGACCAGCGTGGCCAGCAGCGCGCCGTTGCCGAAGGCGACCTGTTCGAGGGCCGGGAGGAGCGGCGGCAGGGCCTCGTTCAGTTCGCCCGGTTCGGCCTGGGGCAGGCGGTCCACAATGGCGCGATAGTTCCTGGTCGAGGCCTTCGTGTCGAGTCGGATCACCGCCTCGGCCAGGCCGGTGCAGAGCTCGGGCAGGGTGGTGGCGGAGCGTCCGAACATCCGCGCATCGTACCGACGGACGGAAATTCGCGCGAACGAATCGATACGCTCGGCTACGGTTGGCGTTCGTGACGAGAACCGTGACGTTGGTGCTGGTCAGCCCCGGTGGCGAGCTGCTGGGTGAGACCGAGCCGTTCGAGCCGCCGAGTCCGTGGTGGCAACAGGTCGACGACTTCGGCCCCGGCCTGCAGGTGTTGCGCCTGCTGTACAGCGACACCGCCGGCCCGCCGGGCGGCCACGTCACCTATCTCGCCGAACTCACCGACGAAGCCGCAAATATCCGAAAAATCAGGCGGCGTACGTCGGCCGAGCGCAACACCGCGACAATCCCGAGCAGCGCAGCCACCGCAAACAACCCGAGCAGCGCAGCCACCGCAAACAACCCGAGCAGCGCAGCCACCGCAAACAACCCGAGCAGCGCAGGCGCCGCGGCGACGTCGAGCAGCCCGAGCAGCGGAGCGGGGGGTCGGGACCACCGTGCGTACCGCGGGGATTGGCGCGAACCGCACGCCAAGCGCGCCCCCTACGCCGAGCTCGGCGGACCCACCGCGTCGATCGAGTGGGCAACCGGCATCGTTCCGGGCACCACCGCTCACCAGTGCCGCACCTGGAACCTGTCGGCCATCTGGCGGTTCGACGACGAGGACGGCAACCCCGTGGCCTGGCTGAAACAGGTGCCGCGGTTCTTCGCGCACGAGCCCCACGCCATCCGGCTGATCGACGGCGTCGCGCCCGGCCTCGTGCCGCAGCTGATCGCCGACGGCGAGGACGGCCGCATGCTGCTCGCCCACGCCCCGGGCGAGGACCGCTACGGCGCCGGCGCTGACCTTTGCGCCCGGATCGCCGCCGCGTTCCACCCGATCCAGGCTCACTTCGCCGTTCACACGGATGCGCTGGCGCGAATCCCCGACGCACGCCTCGACAAGACGCTCGCCGAATACGTCCGGATCGCCGAGCCCTACTACGACGGCATCCCGGGGCTGCGGGAGCTCATCGCCGATCTGCCCCGGCGCTTCGCGGAGATCGCCGATTGCGGCCTGCCCGACACGCTCGTCCACGGCGATCTGCACCCCGGCAACGTGCGCACCGACGACGCCGGCCGGATCACGATCATGGACTGGGGTGACTGCGTCCTCGGCCACCCGGCGCTCGACATCCTGCGCCTGACCGACGCCGGCACCAACGGCAGCGAGCGCGGCCCCAGTTTGCCCGGGCGTGACGGGCTGCTGGCCGCCTGGGCCGACCGCTGGCGGGAGGGGGTGCCGGGCTCCGACCCGGAACGGGCCGTCGAGTTGATGCGCCCGGTCGCGGATCTGCGGAGTGCGCTCATCTACTCCGAGTTCCTCGAGAACATCGAGCCCACCGAGTGGCCCTATCACGCCACCGACGTGCCCGAGGGCCTGAGCGCGGCCGTGGCTACCGCCCGCGGATGAGAACGCCGCTGCAGGGAGGGCTGCCGCCGGCCGGTGCGGTGGCCGGTCCGGTGGTGGAGATCGCTTGCGACGAGTCCGGGTTCTCGGGCACGAACCTGCTCGACCCGTCGACACCGATGATCACGCATGCGAGCGTCGACCTGAGCGCCGGCGAGGCCGGGCAGTTGATCGCCGAGTTGCGGTCGAGCTCCCACGAGCTGAAGTCCGGGCCGTTCCTGCGGGGACCGCGGGCGCGGGAGGCGCTGGAACTCTTCCTCGGCGCCTTGCGTGGGCGCGCGCTCGTGCACCTCATCGACAAGGAGTTCTTCCTGGTCACCCGCGTCATCGACCTGCTGCTGGCCGAGCCGTCGTATGCCGCGGGTACCCGGCTGACCCAGGATCGGCGGCCGGCCGCCTTCGCGCTGCATCGGGCCCTGCGCGATGCCGGGGAGGACGGGAAAGCGTTCCTCGCGAGCTTCACCGACCTGGTCCGCGCCAAACGGCGCCGGCCCGCGAGCCAGGCCGTGGAACGGTTCCTGCGAGCCCGCGACGCGCTGGCTGGCGACCGGGCCCGCGACGCGCTGGCTGGCGACCGGGCCCGCGACGCGCTGGCTGGCGACCGGGCCCGCGACGCGCTGGCTGGCGA